>JAYTBL010000776.1:0-3164 GCA_043736975.1 Polyangiaceae bacterium | reverse complement strand
ACTCTTGGTCTTCTGGCTCGTGCCCTGCGCCTGCGCGCCGCTCGCCCGCTTCGCGAGGTTCTCGAGAGGCGCGCGCAGGCTCGCCGCCGCGGCGTGCTGCTTGGCCTGCGAGAGCTGGCCCGCGAGCGCCTGGAGCGTCGCGTCCGGGACCGGCGCGGTGGGCGTCGCGCCCTTCACCACCGCAGAACCCTGGCAGCCCTTCAGCGCCGGAGACCACGCGCCGTGGCGCGAGGTGTGCTGCGTGAACTGCTTCGCGGAGTAGGCGTTCCACAGGTTGAGGAGCGCCATGTTGATCACGATGAGCGCCGGCATCAGCGCCAGCAGCTCGGTGTAGGCCGCGCCTCTCGCGTGCCGGCGGCGGCGCGCGCCGGTTCGTGCTCGGTTCACTGAAGCGGCCCTTCCTGGGAGGTGGTGAGGATGGTCCCGGCCTGTCCCGTGGGGCCCATCGACCAGAAGGTGCGGCGCTGGTCGAGGAGCCTCTTGCGAAGCACGGACCAGCGCTGCGGGTCGGCGATCTCGGTCTTCACGGTGGTGTCACCGGCGAACGCGATCGTGGGCTGCTTGATGCGGCGAAGGCGGGCGGTCCACTGGGTGTCGTACATCGCTTGCTGCTCGACGTTCGCGCGGCTGAACGGACCCTGGCAGTCGAAGTAGATCTCGGACTGCGCGAAGCCCACGTTCGCCTGCGCGTTCGGGGCCGCGGGGTCGGTGTTCTTGAGGTTGTCGACCGCGTGACCGGCGTCCCTCGGCTGCTCGCCGTCGACGCGCGACCAGAACTGCATGTGATCGCTGCCGTTGGTCGCGCCCGCCATCACCTTCTTGGGGTGGGCGCCGCCGCCACACGGGGGCTTCGCGGCCTCGGTGCAGAACAGCGTGTCCGCCTGCGGGAACTTCGGCGCAGCGTCGGCCATCGCCAGCGGGCCGGACTTGCAGGCGCCCTTCATCGTGTCGAGGACGTCGTCGGCGAGCTTGTTCGCGAGCTCCGGCGTGTACCTCTTGGCGCGCTTGCAGACGGTGCTGAACGTGTCGTCCTCGATGGGCAGGCCCGGGCGGCAGCCCTGCTTCGAGAGCGAAGACGAGAAGACGCTCGCGCGCGGGGTCTCGAGGAACTCCCTGTTCTCGAGGGTGGCGCGGTCGGCGGACTGCTGGCCGAGCTTCGGGGTCTGCTGGGCGACGGCGATCTGCGCCTCGCTGATCCCCGTCAGCATGTCGCCGACGCGCTGCTCGACGCTCTGCGAGATGGTCGCGAGCTCGCCCGAGGCACGCGCGGCATCGGCGACGATCGCGCAGGTGCAGGGGTCGAAGCAGGGCATCGCCGCGACCTTCTGGTACGAGGGCACCATGGCGCGGACCGGGAGCTCCACCGCGTTGAGGGCCACCATGATCACGTTCATCGACGCGATCATGTTCATGCCGCGTGCCGAGACCACCGCCTCGGCGAAGACCGCGGCGTCGGCGCTCTGCTGAAGGCCGTCGCGCTGGTTGGCGGTGTGGGCGATCGACGCCGAGTAGAAGACGGCGCCCGCGAGGAACGCGGCCATGAAGATGCCGCCCACCGCGATGCCGCCTCGCTGATCTCGGTGAAAGCGCAGCATCGGGGGGCTCAATACGTGTACCGAGCGGCGTGGACGGGGAGCGTGGCGTCGGCGACGAGGCGCGTGCTTCCGCTGGCGTCGCAGAGGATCGACCGCACGAGGGGGAGCGCGCACTGGAAGGTGGCGGTGACGCGGACGGTGATGTCCTGCCCGGGCTGGATCACCCCGGTGGTACCCGGGAACGTGACCTGGACGTCGGACACGGTGTCGTCGAAGACGAGCGGCCCGAGCGCGCGCACCGCGGCGGCGCGCACCGCATCGGCGCGCGCAGGCGAGACGGTGTTTGCTGGGCTCCCGCCGTAGCGGACGGGGTCGTCGGCGAGGACGACGGTGGCCGAGCGCGCGGCGGCGATCGCGGCGTGCTGCGTGAGGGACTGGCCGCTGGTCAGCAGCGACTCTTGCCAGATGGCGAAGAAGAAGAGCGTGAGCGGTCCGAACGCCACGATGAACTCGGTGGCGACGCTCCCCCGGCGATCGCGGAGCAGGCTCACAGCGCGCCCCAGCGCGGTCCGGTCGCGCACACCCACAGGGTGGCGAGGAGGATCGCCGGGCCGAAGCGGAACCAGGTCATCTCGGAGCGCGGCAGCTCGATGCGCCGCGACGCGGGGAGCGCGAGGTTCGCGAGGAGGATGCCGATGCGCTTCATCGTGACTATCAGCTTGCCCCGGAAGGCCAGCTGCACCGGCGCGACCAGCGATCCGGCGATGAACGAGGTGAGCTCGATGTCGAGCCCGGCGCCCGCGTGGACGAGGGCGCCGAGCGCGATGAAGAGCTTGACGTCGCCACCGCCCATGACGCCGGAGCGCCAGAGCAGGAGCGGAAGGATGGCGCACGCGAGGCTACCGGCGAAGGCGCCGAGGACCGCGAGCCCGACCGCCCTCGGATCCCCCGTGAGGCGCGCCGCCACCGCGCCGCTCGCGATGACGCCGGCCGAGAACGCGCCCAGCGTCAGCCAGTTCGGGATCTCGCCGCGGCGGAGATCCGTGAAGGCAGCAACTGCGGTGGTGGCCACGGCGAGAGTCAGCACGAGCGTCACGAGGAACCTCCGAGCGAAGAGAGGACTGGAGCGGGTCGCGGGTCAGCTCCCGATCACTTCACGAAGCCGGCCGAGATGTTCGTCTTCTGCTTGTTCGTGCCGTCCTTCATGGCGTCGCCGAGCGTGCTGGCGCCGGCGGCGACGGCGCCGATGGCGAGCGCGACGAGGACCATGTACTCGACGAAGTTCGCGCCACGGACGTCCTTGCGGAGGCGGAGAGCGAAGGCGCGAAGGACGAGGATGCTGTTCATGATGATGACTCCCTTTTCTTTACTGAGATGAAGGCGTGCTCTCGCAAGCACGGGTTGTGGTGAATCCGTGAAACAGAAACTTCGATGTCAGAGAGCGGGCAGCAACACCAGCTCGCGGGCGTTCGCGAAGTCGACGACCAGCGTCTGTGCGCGGGTGGTGAGGACCGCCCCGACGACGATGGCGAAGGCCCCCACGACCGCCATGTACTCGGTGAACGTCGAGCCCGCGCGGTCCTGCAGGAGGGCCTCGAGGACCGCTCCGACTCGTCCTTGCTGCATGAA
>JAYTBL010000775.1:0-16640 GCA_043736975.1 Polyangiaceae bacterium | reverse complement strand
ACGACGACGTCTTCGTGTTCATCGGCGGCAAGAAGGTCGTCGACATCGGCGGGATTCATTCCGCACGTTCGGCGAGCGTCACCCTCGGCGCCGCCACCAACACCATCCCGCCGTCCTCGGCGATCGGCCTCGTGCCCGGAAGCACCTACGAGATCGCCGTCTTCCAGGCGGAGCGCCAGACCACGGGCAGCAACTACAGGCTCACGTTGCAGGGCTTCAACCGCCAGGTCTCGCAGTGCACCGTGCCCGTGCCGCCGCCCACGCTGGTGCGCGACTTCGAAGCCGTCTGTCCCCCCGGCAACGCCCCGGTCTGGCAGCTGTTCCGCTGGAAGGCGATCGCGCCGGCCGGCTCGTCGATCGACTTCCGTGCGGCGACCGCCGACTCGGTGGCGGGGCTGCCCGCGCCGCCTCCCGCCGCAGCGCCGACCACCGTGCCCATCGGCACCGCCAACCCGGTGAACAGCCCGGTCGGAGGGCCCGTCGTCTGGACCTACGACACCTTGCCGGGCCCGATCCCGGTGCCGGTCTCGCAGCGTCTCCAGGTCGAGGGGTTGGGGACGAAGTCCAAGCGCTGGCTGCGCGTCTACATGACGTTCAATGGCCAGCCGACGCTCTTCGAGTGGCAGCAGCTCTACGACTGCGTCCCCGCCGAGTAGCAGCTGCGCCTCAGTCGCCGGCGGCCCCCGCGTCGTCGATGCCGCGCTCCCCGCACGGAAGCCAGATCCCGTCCGCGCCGCAGAACTGCGTCGCCGGCGGGCAGTGCACCTGACCGCGCTCATCGGTGTAGCGGAGGACGCAGTCCCGGAACGACGCGGGCGCGCAGGCCTCGCGGGCCGGCTCTGCGGTTGGCTGGGGCGCCTGCCGCACCTCGGGCGTGACCGCGAATTCCGCAGCGGCATCCCCCGGACCACACGCCACGTTCGCGCCTAGCGACGCGACGAGCATCACCGCGAGTGCGCCTCGATCACTGGACATCGGACAATACCTCTCCGAGAGACAGCGGCCGCGCGCGCGCAGGGCTTCATGGGCAAACGAAGATCGCGTAACGTTCGAGCATGCCCGTAGCTCGAGCCCGGCGCGTGATCCTCCTCGGCGCCCTCGCCACGTTGTGCGTCAATCTCGCGCTGTTCGGGTGCTCCTCGAGCGACCCGCCGCAGTTCTCGTCGAGCTCCGCGGGCGGCTTGCCCGGCACCGAGGCCGGGCCCACCGGTGACGGCGCCGCCGCGGACGGTGACGCCGGCCCCGGCGACGCGACCACCGATCCGATCGTCAACGGTCCCTGCCTCGACGACAAGCCTGCGCCCCTCGACGCCTCCGCGCTCGATTGCACCGCGAGCGCCACCTGCAGCGCGGCCTGCGCGCGCGTTCTCGACCGCTACAAGCTGGGCGTCGCGCAGACGGCCATCGCCTGCCTGCTGGCGCTACCTTCGTGCTCCACCGCCACCGCCGTGCGCGCGTGTGTCGACACGGCCCTCGGTAACGCCTGCCCCGACGGGACATCGGCGGGGTACTGCACCCCGATCGTGAAGGCGTGCGATCCCAACGCCGGCGGCGTGGGGAGCAACATCGACCAGCAAGGCTGCGTGAGCGTCGCCAACGGCCTCTCGTCCGCCGGGCGCAGCACCTTCACGGGGTGCCTGCAGAGCAAGATCGAGGCGGGCACCTGTCCGACCGAGGTCGTGACCTGCGCCGACGAGATCCGCCAGTAGACGCCGACGGCGCACCTTACGGCGGGAACCGGGCGCGCCGTTCAGCCTACGTGGCATCCCTTCCTTCGGCTCGTCGCTCGCGTGAGCTGTTCGTCGCTTCGGCTCGTCCCGCCGCGCTCGTCGAGATCGGCTTCCTGGATGGAAACGTGCGCTCGGGTAAGCTCGAGCACTTCGCTGCCACCATGGTCGATCTCCCCGTCGACTTCGAGCGGTTCGGACGGGCTTCGCTCGCCGCCGAGCAGGTGGCCTACATCGCGTTCCAGCGCGCGGCGGGTGAGCGCAACAGCACAGCGCCGGGCGCCGGCCCGCTCGAGCACTTCCGGATTCACGTCGCGGGCGGCAAGACGTTCGAGGTCGACGTCTCGGCGGCCGCGGTCAACAGCAACCTCGGCTTCCGCGGTTTTCCCGCCCCCGGGTCGAGCCCGTACAGCTCCATCTTCTTCTACGCCCACGGCGTGAACGCGCGCGAGAAGGACGAGCCGCTGGGCGAGATGCTGGTGGAGTCCGGCCTGCTCGGTCCGCAGACGCTGCGGCGCGGCGTCGACACCCAGTCCGCGAACCGCAACCTGCCGCTCGGCCAGCTGCTCATCGAGAACGGCGAGGTCGACGGGGCGGGCGTGGCCGCGGCGATGGCGCTGCAGGCGCGGCGCAAGCTGCGCATCGGGCAGATCCTGGTGGAGGCGGGCCTGGCCACAGAGGAGTCGATCGAGCGCGCGCTCAGCGAGCAGAAGCTCCGCAAGGGCAAGCGGCTGGGCGAGGTGCTGGTCGAGATGGGCGTGGTGAGCGAGCTCGATCTCGCCGTCACGCTGGGCAAGAAGTTCCAGCTGCGGGTCGTCGACCTCGACGAGTACCGCATCGAGCCCGCCGCGGCGGCGCAGGTGTCTCGCGAGTTCATCACGAAGTTCGGGGTGCTGCCGCTCGAGCAGACCGCCTCCAGCCTCACCGTCGCGATCTCGGACCCGCTGGCCATCGACGCCATCGAGTTCCTGCGCTTCCACGTGAAGCGGCGCATCGACGAGGTCCTGGTCACGCCCTCGCAGCTGAGGCGCTTCGTGGCCGACCATCTCGAGCGGACCTCGGTGGCGCTGCCCGAGCAAGGGCAGCAGCTCGACACGCTCCTCCGTGATCTGCGGATCGAGGATGCCGCGGCGGGCGCCGAGATCGACGAAGAAGAGGACGTCCGCGACACGTACGCGACCGGCAAGGAGGCCGACGGCGGCATCGTCAAGGTGGTCAACCAGATCATCATCGACGCCTACCGGCGCGACGCCTCCGACATCCACATCGAGCCCAACGGCAAGGATCGCGACGTGGCGATCCGCTTCCGCGTCGACGGCGAGTGCTCCGTCTACCAGGGCGTCCCGGCCGCGTACCGCAACCAGCTCGTGGCGCGCATCAAGATCATGGCGGGGCTCGACATCGCCGAGCATCGCAAGCCGCAGGACGGCAAGATCCGCTTCCGCCTCGGTGACCGGGTGATCGAGCTGCGCGTGGCCACGCTGCCCACCGTGAACAAGAACGAGGACGTCGTGCTCCGGCTCCTCGCGTCGTCGAAGCCGCTGCCCCTCGACAAGATGGGGCTCAGCGCCCGCAACCTCCGCGTGCTCCGGGCGGCGATCGCGCAGCCCTACGGGCTCATTCTCTGCGTCGGCCCGACCGGCTCGGGAAAGACCACCACGCTCCACAGCGCGCTCGGGGACATCAACAAGCCCGACACCAAGATCTGGACCGCCGAGGATCCCGTCGAGATCACCCAGCCTGGTCTGCGCCAGGTGCAGGTGAGCGCGAAGATCGGGCTCACCTTCGCCTCGGCGATGCGCGCGTTCCTGCGCGCCGACCCGGACGTCATCATGGTCGGCGAGATGCGCGACCACGAGACCGCGAGCACCGCGGTCGAGGCCTCGCTCACCGGTCACCTCGTGATGTCGACGCTGCACACCAACAGCGCGCCCGAGACCATCACGCGCCTGCTCGACATGGGGCTCGATCCGTTCAGCTTCGGCGACTCGCTGATCGCGATCGTCGCCCAGCGCCTCACGAGGTCGCTGTGTCTCAAGTGCCGGGCGAGCGAGCGGGGCAGCGCCGAGGACTTCGCGGAGCTCACGCGCGCCTTCGACGAGGAGACCCTGGCGACGACCTTCGAGACGCGCTTCGGTCCCGACTTCCGCGTGTGGCGCGCCAAGGGCTGCGAGGCCTGCTCGAACACCGGCTACAAGGGCCGGCTCGCGCTCCACGAGGTGCTCACCATGAACGACGAGATCCGGTCGCTGATCGCGCACAAGGGCGCGGCGGAGTCGATCCGCAAGGCCGCCTGCGAGGGCGGGATGACGACGCTCCTCCAGGACGGCGTCGCCAAGGTGCTCGGCGGTCAGACGGACATGAAGCAGGTGCTCGGGGTGTGCAGCAAGTGATCAGGGCAGGTTCTTGAGGCTAGCCCGGAGCTCGCGAACACTGCCGAAGCGCCGCTCCGGCGCCTTCTCGATGGCACGGAAGACGATCGCCTCGAGCGCCGGAGCAATGCCCTCGGCGAGCTCCGAGGGACGCTGCGCCACCTCGGTGGCGTGCTTCGCGAGCGTCGCGAGCGGGGAGTCGGCGAGGAACGGCGGCCGTCCGGTGAGCATCTCGTAAAGGACGATGCCGCACGCGTAGACGTCGGTCCGCGCGTCGGCGCGTCCGGCGGCCTGCTCGGGCGCCATGTACTCGGGCGTACCCGCAGTCCACTCGTCGTCCTTGGTCTCGGGCGTGCTCTCCAGCGAGGCGATCCCGAAGTCGCAGACCTTCACCAGCTCGAACGGCCGACCTTCATCGTCGCGCGCCGGCACGATCATGATGTTGTCCGGCTTCACGTCGCGATGGACGATCCCGCGATCATGGGCCACCGACAGCGCCGCGCAGACCTGGCGCAGGATGTCGATGGCGCGGCTCGGCAGGAGGCGCAGCTCGCGATCGAGGACCGCCTGCAGGTTCTCGCCGCCGATGTACTCCATCACGATGTAGACGAGCCCGTCCGGCTCCTCGCCGAAGTCGTGGACCAGCGCGACGTTCGGGTGGTCGAGCAGGCTGGCGGCCCGCGCCTCGGTGCGGAAGCTCGCCATCAGGCGGGGATCGGTCCGGTAGTGCGGATGCAGGACCTTGATCGCGATGGTGCGCGGGAGGTCGACGTGGGACGCCTTGTAGACGACCCCGGTGCCGCCCGCGCCGACGAACGATTCGATGCGGTAGCGGCCGGCGATCACGCGGCCGATGCTGATGAGGCTCTGGTCGTAGGTGCGCTTGACGGAGCCATGGCGCTCGGTCGAGACCGGCCCAGGCTCGGAGATGGTCCTGGTGAAGGTGCGCATCGGGCTCTTCTTCGCCGGCTCCTCGAGCGGCGGCTCGCTCGCGAAGATCGCGCTCCCGCTCGCGGACTGCACCACTGTGCCGTCGCTCACGGGCTGGGTCTCGTCGGCGTTCGCGAGCTCGAGCAGCTCGGGCTCGTGCGAGGGATCGAGCGGCGTGAGGTAAAGGAGGAACGAGCCGGTGCGCGTGGTCCCCGCCAGCTCCGCCCCGAGCACGCACACCGCCTCGCCGCGCAGGCGGATCTGGAGAACGTGGATTCCGCCCTTGATCTGAGGATCGATGAGCTGCACCGGCGCGACCTCGCGCAGCAGGGCCGTCCGGATCAAGCGCACGAGCGCCTCCCGGTCCGCGACCTCCGCGACCCACACTCCTCGTCGTTGCTCCAACGCGACAGCGTGAGTCTATCGAATGCCACGGAAAAGGGGAGGGGTAGGCGTCAGCGCGGGGGGACGACCGCGCCGTCGTCCTTCTGGATGCACGACGACAGGTCGAACAGCATGAACTCGAGTGCCTTCTGCTGCGCGCTCAGGTCGGTGGTCTTGCATCCGTCGGGGAACGCCGCCTGCGGATCGTCGCTGACGCCCCCCTGGGTGCCAGCGCCGACGTGCAGGTTCGAGAAGACGACGCGACCGCAGACCGCGTCTGCGGCTGCGCCGACCGGGGTGTTGAAGGTCATGTACTGAACCGCCCGACCGTTGCCGGCGTTGGGATTGAGCGCCGAGATCCAGTCGAGGCCGCTCGAACCGACGGCGTCCACGTTGTGTCGCGCGTCGAAGATCGGCAGCTTCCCGGCGTTCAGCGCGTTCTGGTTGGTGAGCCACTCCTTCATGGCGACGGCCTTGGGAAAGCTCGCCGAGATCTCGGCGCTCACCGCGGTGGTCGCGGGGTCGGCGGGAACCGCCGGCGGCGGCTTCTCGGGGTCGGCCCAGGTGGCGATCGCGCTCACGAGCGGCTCGGGCGACTTGCGCAGCCACACCTCGTGGTAGTGCGAGGCGAAGACCCGGCCGCCGGTCTTCGCGTAGTCGTAGAGCGCCTGCTTGGCGGCGGTGGGCTTGGCGGCGCCCGCGGTCGCCTCGTTCTCGTCGCCCTCGCAGGAGAGCAGCACGACGTCGTACTTCTTGAGGTTCGTGACGTCCGACCAGAACGTCTCGGCCGCGCCGAACGGCGCGCCTCCGTTGAGCGCCGCGCCGAACTTGCTCGCGGCCGGCTTCGGCGTGCCCTGGGTGAAGCCTCCGCCGGCGTACAGGTGGATGCGCGACTCGCTGCCGGCGAGCCCGAACTCGCTGTCGTCGACCCCGATCTTCCGGAGGAGGCACTGGAGAGGATCGGCGCCGCCGGTGGTGAGCGCGATGCGCGGGATGTTGCCTTCGGTGCGATTCCTGGGGAGCCGCGTGAGCGCCGCGTCGAGCTTGGTGTCGACGCACTTTCCAACGCTCGGGATCTCGATCTTCCGGCGCCATTTTCCGATCTGGACGACCAGCGGAACGTTGGCATCGATGGGGACGTTCTCGAGCGTGAAGTTCCCCTTGGTATCGGTGGCGGTGATGGCGATCGGCGTCCCCGAGACCTTGGCGTCGCACCGGTCGCAGCCGTTGGCGCCCTCGCTGAGATCCGCGAGCGGCGTATTGGGGACGTAGACGGTCGCGTTGTAGACCGGCACCTTGCCCGCGGGATCGAAGACGGTGCCGCTCACCGTGGTCTTCGCGGTGCCGTCGCAGGGCAGCTGCTTGCACTCGAGCCCGACGCATCCCGGCTTCGGCCCGCCTTCCTGCGGGCAGCTGAAGCCGGTGCATACGCCACCGTCCGGGTTGCCGTCGGGCGTGGCGTCGTCGGTGCTGCCGCATCCCGGGGCCGCGGACACGGCCAGCCCGAAGATCGCCATCGAGCAAGCACCGAACAAGAGACGTCGCATTCGTCGTGACCTTTCTGGAACGGAAGACCGAGGAGCGTGTGGCCGCGCGAGGCGACTACGGATAGCGGCAGTTCCCGTTGGTGCACGGCACGCCCGAGCAGCACTCGCTGCTCTGCGTGCACGTCTGCCCGTAGAGCGCGCAGACTCCGCCGTCCTGCGTGACGACGCCGCCGCCGTCCACCGGAGCGCCCACGCCGCCGTCCGGCAGGGGAGTGCCGCCACACGTGCCCTTGGTGCTGCCGGCGGGGATGGTGCAAGGGAGGCCGGCGCAGCAGTCGGCGTTCGCGGTGCAGGCGCCGGCGACCGGAGCGCAGGCGCCGAGGCAGACGTTGTTGACGCAGGGCTTGCCGCAGCAGTCGGCGCTGGTCGCGCAGACCGTGCCGGCGGGCGGCGGTGCCGCCGTGCAGTCGAGGTTCTTGTCGATGATGCAGCGCGGGACGCCGATCGCGTCGCGCCGGCAGCACTTCTCGGGGGAACTGTTGCACTCGCTGGGTCCGCCGGTGTTCTTCTCGCAGCAGTTGTTGGCGGCGTTGCACACGCCGATGGTGGTGCCGTCGGCCTCGAGCGCCTTTCCGCACACGCTGCCCGGCTCCCGGCACGAGTTGCCCTTGCCGCACAGGCCGAACTCCTGGCTCGCGCTGTCCTTCACGCACTCGAAGGGGCCCACCAGCGGCTCGGGGCTACCCGACCAGCCGCAGCAATCGCTGTTGGAGCGGCACAGATCACCGAGCACGCGGCAGCCGGAGGTCGGCTGACACACGGAGAGGCCGCTGGGCACGAACGGCGCGCACGACCGCGAGCAGCACGCTCCGCCGCAGGCGCCGTTGGTCGAGGCGCAGAGCGTGCCCGCGGGATCGCAGCCGCCTGCGCCGCCCGCCTTCGTCGCCCCGCACACGCCGAGCGCGGCGCCGGTGGCCTTGGTGCAGAGACCGCCGCAGCAGTCGGTGTTGCCCGAGCACTCCTCGCCGTTCTGGCCGCAGAACGAGGATCCGGTGCAGATGCCACCGTTGCAGAACTTCGACGCGCAGTCCTCGTTCTTCGTGCAAGGGTTGCCGCCAGTCGCTCCGCCGCCGGGGTTCAGCGGCTTGCACTTCTTGACGCCGGTGCCGTCGGGCGCGCAGGAGCCGCCGCAGCACTCGCCGTCGACGGAGCAGGCCAGGTTGTCGGCCACGCACTGCTTGTTCGAGCACGTCCCGCCGAGGCACGAGAACGTGCAGCACTCGGGGCCTGCGGTGCAGGCTGCGCCGGGCGCCGCGCAAACGGTCTTCGAGGTGTCGCACTGCTTGGTCGTGGTGCTGCAATTGCCGCTGCAGCAGTCGGCGCTGGTGGCGCAGGTCGCAGCTTGCAGCTTGCAGTCGGCGGCGTCCGCGCGGCCGCCGTCGCCGGTGGTGATCGGACCATCCGCGGCGCCATCGGGGTCGACGCTGGCCTCGGCGCCGCTGTCGTCCGCCCCGGGTCCGACCTCCGACTCGCTACCGCAGCCCGCGAACACCACGGTCGCCGCCACGGTCGCGGAGAGCAACCACAGTGCAGCCAACGGAAGCTTTCTCATGAACGCGATCCTCCTCGGTGGCGCGCGCGCAACGCGTCGACGCCTGACCCAAGGGTGACCTGGCGCGCGAGATTCGTAAATGTCGTTGCCGAAGCGCGCGTCGGTTTTGTCGGAGCCGCGCGCAGAACGCGCCGTCGACCATGTACGTGGTCAAGGTCGTGACCAATCGACATCCGTGGTGGCGCCTTGCACGATGGAGCGATGCTCTTCTACCGAATCAGCGTCGTTGTCGTACTGGTAGGCGCCAGCACTCTCCTTGCCTTGGCCTGCGGCAGCTCGGACTCCAGCACGTCCTCGTCCTCGTCTGGCAGCGTCCCTGACGCCGGCCCGCGCGGGATCGATCCCGCGGGTCAAGCCTGCACCGCCGCGACTCAGTGCTACGCAGGGGTGGACGGCGGCGGCATCGTGGGCGAGATCACGTGCCTCACGAAGGTCACGGACGGCTACTGC
The DNA here is from genome assembly GCA_043736975.1 of Polyangiaceae bacterium. GTDB lineage: Bacteria > Myxococcota_A > Polyangia > Polyangiales > Polyangiaceae > Labilithrix. The sequence continues at coordinate 7,678 of JAYTBL010000775.1, read as the reverse complement.
ACGCACGTCTGCGCGCAGGACACCGACTGCTGCGCGACCCCCGGCGAGTGCCTCACCGGCGTGAAGCAGGTCTGCTCACCCCTGGAGAACCAGGGCGCTCAGTACTGCTTCCTGAGCTGCGAAGACGAGGACATCCAGCGCGCCCTCGCGGCGAACGCGGACGCTGGAGCGGACGCCGGGGCCGACTCCTACTGTCAGGTCTTCGCTGGCGCCGCGACCAGCTGTCGCTCGAGCGGCGGCGGTAACAAAAATCGCAAGGTCTGCCTGCCCTGAACCGCCTGGTCACTCCTTCGTTCAGGGACGAACGAGTGACCACCCCCGGGTCTTCGCAGCGACCATCGACAGCCGCGCCGATGCGCGGTGTTCTTCTCGCTCAACCTGCTCGAAGTGAAGGATTGAATGGCGCCAAGACGTCCGATCGTGATGGTCATCGATAGCGACGCGCCGAGCCGACGGGCGATCGACCGCGTGCTCCGCGGCAACTGCCTGGTCGTCGCCGCCGCGGACCCGCGCGAGGCTCTCGCTCGCTTCGACCAGGGCGAACAGATCGACGCGATCCTCTGTGATCTCGATCTCGGCGAGATGTCCGGCACGGCGTTCTATCGCGCGCTCTACCAGCGCGACGCGCAGCTCGCTTCGCGGACCGTCTTCATGACCGCGAACGCTGCCGCTCCGCCGGCGGTGGGAAATCCGCTCGTCGCCAAGCCGTTCATCCCCGAAGCGCTACGATCGATGGTCGAAGGCTTGTTCATCGGTTTCCACACGCCTGCGTGAGCGGACGGCACTCACTCGTCGCTCTTGTCCCAGGCGATGCCGTACAGCTCGCGCTTCTTGAGCAGATCGCGCAGATGATGCCGCGCGAGATCGGCCTCGCGCGAGGCCAGCGAGACGTTGCCATTGCAGCGCCGCATCAGCGCCGCGAGGTAGGACGATTCGAAGCGCTCCACCGACCGCTCCTTGGCGAGCTTGAACGTCCCCGACAGGTCGAGCGGGCTCCGCTCCTCGCGCGTACCGCGGAAGCCGAACCCTTCGCCGGCGACGTCGGCGCGCCGGATCACCGAGTCCTGGGCGAGCGCCGCCGCGCGTTCCAGCGCGTTGCGGAGCTCACGGACGTTGCCGGGCCACGGATAGGTGGTGAGCTGCTGCATGGCGTCCGCTTCGATGGTGAGGGCGGTCTCGCCCGCAGCGGCGAGGAGCCTGTTGCAGAGCAGCGGGATGTCCTCCATCCGATCGCGGAGCGGCGGGACGAAGATGCGCACCTGCGCGAGCCGGAGGTAGAGGTCTTCGCGGAAGCGGCCCTCTTCGATCTCGTGGCGAAGGTCGCGACTGGTCGCCGCCAGGACGCGAACGTCGATCTTCGACGCGACGTGGCCGCCCGTCCGCGTCAGCTCTTGCCGTTCGAGCAGACGAAGGAGCTTCGCCTGGGACGACGGCGCGAGCTGGCCGACCTCGTCCAGGAACACCGTGCCTCCGTGGGCCGCTTCGAGCAGCCCGGTCGCGGCCTCGACGGTGCTTGTCTTCTCCTGGCCGAACAGCGCGACGTCGGCGAGAGCAGGGGGGAGGGACGTCACGTCGACGACCACGAACGCCGCGCCGGCGCGCGGCGAGCTGGCGACGACGGCGCGCGCCATCTCCTCCTTGCCGGTCCCGGCCTCGCCCTGGAACAGGAGACCGAGCGGCTTCTTCGCGACCCGCTCGAGCGTCGCGAAGATCTCGCGCATCGCCGTGGAGACGCCCACCAGCTCCCCGAACGAGGGATGCGGGCTCACCGCCGCAGAGGCCACCGCGTCGTCCGTATCGACGCGCAGCAGCGTGTCACCCACGAGGATCTCCGCGCCTACGGAGAGCTGGGCGTCGGCGATGCGATGGGGGCCGAGCCAGGTGCCGTTGGTGCTTCCCGCGTCCCTCATGTGCACGCGGTCTCCGACCCTCCGGAGCTCGAGGTGCACGCCGCTGACGCGGGCGTCGTCGAGCACGAGGTCGTTCGTGGAGTGACGCCCCACGGTCGCCACCGCGCGCGTCATCGCAGTTGCGCGCCCCGCGCCCGGGCCCGCGATCGCCGTGATCCGCGGGACGGCCGCAGCGCGCTCGGGCGCGAGCCCGGTGTTCACTTCCGTATCATCGCGATTGGTTTTTTCGGCCATGAGAATCTCTCGTACTCTACCCCGGATGCGTGCCCTCAGGACCACCACGACCGTCGCGCTCGCGCTCGCATGGCTGTGCTGCGCTGGCCGCGCTCACGCGCAGCAGGCCCAGACACCCGCGGAGCTCGCGGCGGGAAGGCAGCTCTTCGTCGAGGCCCTGGCCGACGAGGAGCACGGCCGCTTTGCCGACGCCGTGACGAAGTACAAGCGGGTCCTCGTGATCCGGGACACGCCCAACATCCGCTACCGGATAGGGGCGTCGCTCGAGCGCCTGGGCAAGCTGGTGCAGGCGTCGGAGTCCTACACGGCGGCCCTGCGCGCGGCCAGTCCTGGCGGAGCGAGCGCGGACGGCGAGGTGGCCCGGGCCGCGCAGACCCGGCTCGACGCCATCAACCCCAGGATCGCGCACCTCACGGTCCGCATGACAGCGTCACCCGCGGGCACCGAGATCACGGTGGACGGCGAGCCCACTGCCGTCGAGGGCGTGGCCGAGCTCGCGGTGGATCCGGGCGCTCACGTGGTCGCGGCGACCGCCCCGGGCACCCGCTCCTTTCGGGCCTCCGTCGAGCTGATAGAGGGCGGGCGCGCCGACGTCCCGATCGCGCTCGAGCCCCTGGTCTCGGCCCCGCCCGCGCCCCCCGCGCCTTCCGTCGCTACCCATCCGTACCGGACCGCGGGCATCGTTACTGCGGCGGCCGGTGGCGTACTGCTGATCGGCGGCGTCATCGTCCTCACGCTGCGGAGCGGCGCGATCAGCGACCTGAAGGTGGCCTGCCCAGGCGGCGAGTGCCCGGCCTCGCAGCGCGACGCCCTCGAGAGCAAGCGCGATCGGGCACAGACGGAGGGGCCGCTGGGCGTGGCGCTGGTGGGGACCGGCGTCGCGGCGGCCGCCGCCGGCGTCGTGCTCATGCTGCTCACCGGAAGCGAGAAGGGGACCACCGCCCGGGTCGTCCCGACTCCCATCGCGCGCGGCGCCATGCTCACGTTCGGGGGGGATCTCTGATGCGCCGCAAGCACGTGCAGGGCTGGGGGATGATGCTCGGCTTCGCCCTCTGGGGCCTCGCTGCGGCGGGGTCGGCGGGCTGCGAGGCGGTTCCCGACCTCCGCTTCGTCGAGGACGACGCGCGCGCCGACACCTCGCGCGTCGACGGAGGAGGTAGCGACGGAGGAGGTAACGACGGCACCGCGACCGACTCCGCGCCGGTCACCTGCCCCGGGGCCCCGCCCGGCGCCGGCGCCACCTGTTGCGGCAAGGTCTGGTGCCTGGGCGATTGTGGCGCGGCCAACTGCGCGGCCTGCGAGACGAGCCCCTGTCAGAGCCCCGAGGTCTGCTGTGGCCGATCCCAGACGGTGAGCTGCAAGCGGGGGGCTTGCAACTGAGATGAGCTAAGATTCAGGGAGAATGACGCTCGCGGTGCGCAAGGAGATCCCCCGGGTCCTGGAGCCCGGCGTGCGCATCGGACGGAAGCTCGAGGTGCTGCGTCGCCTCGGTGAGGGCGGCATGGGCACGCTCTGGGTGGCGCGCAACCTCACCACCGAGGCCGAGGTGGCGATCAAGGTGCTGAGGCCGCTGCGTCCCGACGATCGGGATCTCCACGCGGCGGAGCGCTTCCGCCACGAGGCGAAGCTCGGCGCCATGCTCACGCATCGCAACATCACGCGCGTCTACGATCTCCTGGAAGACGAGGACGGCTCGCTCGTCCTGGTGATGGAGCTCCTGCGCGGCGAGACGCTCGAGCAGGCATTCCTCGCGCGCGGCGCGCTCTCCACGAAAGAAGCGGTCGCCATCATCGTCCCCATCCTCGGAGCGCTGCAGCATGCGCACGAGCACGGCGTCGTGCATCGCGATCTCAAGCCGTCGAACGTGTTCCTGCACGTCGATCCCGACGGTCACGCTACTCCCAAGCTCCTCGACTTCGGCATCGCCAAGATGAAGGACTCGTCGGTGAAGACGCAGGCCGGAAACGTGCTCGGCACGCCGAGCTACATGTCTCCCGAGCAAGTGCGCGCCAGCGCCCAGCTCGATGGACGGAGCGATGTCTTCAGCGTCGCCTCCGTCCTCTACGAGCTCGTGACCGGGGAGAACCCGTTCCGCACCGACTCGCCGTCGGCGACGCTGGCGCGGGTGCTCGAGGTCGAGGTCGACCCCGACCCGCGCCTCGAGCCCCGCGTGTGGCTCGAGGTGCAACGCGCGCTCTCCAAGCAGCCCTACGAGCGGCATCCGTCCGCGGCAGCGTTTGCCGCTGCGCTCTGCGCCGCGCTCGGCGAGGCGCTGCCAGCCTCGGTCCGGCTCGGGCCCGCGTCGCGCAGCGACCCGAAGATCGAGCTCGAGATGGCGCGTGCCGAGGCGCCCACGTCAACGATCGTCACCGCAATCGGCTTGCCGAAGCCCGCGAACCGCCGCGCGGTCGTCACCTACGCGGTCGCGCTCTTGCTGGCGGTCGCGGGCGTGATCCTGGCGTACTCGGCGACGCGCAGCTCGAAGCCGAGCGTCGACATCGCGCGGGTGAGCAGGGCGACAAGCGGGGAGCGGCCGGCGGTCTCCGCGCCCGCGGCGGAGAAGCTCCCGGGCGTCTCCAGCGCATCGGCCAGCGTGGCGGCGCGCTCGACGGCGCCCTCGAGCGAGGCGATCGTCGCGCGACCCGGCGCGCCGCATTCGCAGCCGAAGCGCCTTGCGCCGCCGCCGCCTCCCTCCGCTCCGCATCCGGTCGGGGCCGCCGCGTCCGTCGCGCGAACCCCTGGCTTCTAGCTACTGCACCGCCACGCGCGTCTTGCACCCGAAGGCGATCGAGACCTTCCCCGTCGTCGCCGATCGCGCGTCGGTGCACGCCGACGAGCACAGCTGGATGCGCTTGGGGGCGGCGGGTTCGTCGTAGCGCCAGCCCGCCTCCGACGCGCAGTCCTTGCTGTAGCCGAGGACCTTCTCCGATCCGTCCGACTGCTGGAGCACGACGTTGACGGCGTAAGGATCGAGCTCCTGGCCCGCCGGCGCCGGCGGGATCGAGAAGTCGCACGACACCTCGGCGCGTCGGATCGCCGCGAGGGCCGAGACGATGGCGCCCTTGGTCTTCGTCGGATCCGCGGTGTCGACCATGATCGCCGCCTTGGTACCGCCGGCGCTGGCGATGGCGTCGAGGGCCTCGAGCTTGGGACCGACGCCGATGACATAGGTCGCGATCGCCGGCGCACCGACGAACGCCGACTGCGCCGCGGCGGCGGCGTGCGCCACGTCGTTGTCCTGGCAGCCCGGGACGAAGGCATTCTGCGCAGCGTCCCAGAAGCCAGGCTCGCCGTCGCTGACCAGCACCACCGCGGTCTTGTCGCCCGGGCGGTCCGTCGCCACCTGGCGCGCGTAGGCGAGGGCGCCACGTAGCGCGGGGAGGGTCGGCGTGCCACCGCCGGGGCGCGTCGCGTCGATGGCCGCCGTGAACGCGGCGTCCGCTGCGCTGGTGAGCGCGACGGTCGGCTGCGCGTACGGATAGGCGCAGGTCGTCTCGATCGTGTCGTCGTTCAGGGGGAAGAACTGGAGGCTGGCGCGGAGCGTCTTCGAGTAGCCGTCGGCGAAGAACTCCTTCATTCCGGTGCCCACCGGGAGCCACTTCTTCGCGGGGTCGAAGCCGGTCGCGGCATCTCCCATGCTGCCGGACTTGTCGTAGATGAACACCAGGTTGGTGGGCGCGAGGTCGGCGCTCGCCACCTCGTTCACGCACGCCGAGCCGGTGCCACGGGGCCCTATCTCACCGATCGAGGAGCCGGGCGGCACGTCGCCGCCCGCACCGTTACCAGCCCCCCTGGGATCGCCGAAGGTCGACGCGGCATCGCTCCCACACGCGAACAAACCGAGACCGAAGGCGACCGCGATGGCACAGGATTTCATCATCACTTCTCTCCTCTCGTGGACGATCAAGGCTCGAGCGAGACCCAGGTGGGAAGCGGAGAGCTCACCGCGGGGTGGCCGCCGTTCGAGGGATGAAGCTGGATGTTGCCGCCCACGAGGTCGCCGCGCGTCTCGTAGACGACGGGCCCCGAGACCAGCTTCGTGGGATCGCTCAGCTGGCGGAGCGTGAAGTGGTAGCTGTCCGCGTCGTGCGCGCCGCCGCCCTTTGCCGAGGTGTTGCCGGGCTCGCCGTGATCCTCGGCGACGACGTCGAACCAGAAGCCGTCGCGCCACGTGGCGTCGGCCGCCGTCCGCCACCGCGCGTGACCGCCGAAATAGACCTGGTTCGCCACCAGGCCCTTCTTGCCCCCGGGCTGACCGGGGCCAGCGCCGCCCGTGGTGCGGCACATGATGTACTCGGGGCGACCGAGCGCGTGGTTGCCGGTGCCGTGGTCGACGTGATTCCAGTGACCGCTGACGTCGCCGCGCTTCATCGGCTTCGCGTTGCCGCCGAAGTTGTCGTGGCCGTCGGCGGGGGCAGGCGGGACGACGCTCGCCGCCTCGATGAAGCCGCCGCCGGTCACCCAGCATCCGCCCTCGCTGGGCGGGACGCAGTCCGCCGTGCTGTCGCTGTCGGACACGCATGCGCCGCACGCCGACGGATGGGTTCCCGCCGCGCAATCGGGGGTGGAGACGCAGGTCTTGGTGCCGTCCCCGTCCTTCGTGCACGTGAACTCCTTGCCGGGGCCGCCGCCGCCGGAGCCGCCGCCGCCGCCGCCGCCGCCGCCCGAGCTGCTCGCGCCGCCGCCGTTGGTATCGCCGTCCTTCTTCGTCTGACCCGGGGGCTCACAGACCGGCTTGCCGCAATCGCCGCTGCCGCCGCCGCCGCCCGTCGCCGAGGTGCCGTCAGTCGTGCCGCCGCAATACTCGAGGTCCGGGACGAACGCACACTCGTCGATCCCGCCGCCGCCGCCGGGAGGGGGCGGAGTGCCGTCGTTCGTCGTTCCATCCGTCGTTCCGCCACCGGTCGTTCCATCCGTCGTTCCGCCGCTCGTCGTCCCCGTGCTCTCGGGCGGAGGGCAGTCGGGGTTGTCGTTGCCCGGCGGGCAGACGTACGCCGTTCCGTCGTTGGTCGCAGTGGCGACGCCGTCGGTGGTGCCGCCCGAGGTGCCTACTGCCGGGCCGTCTGCGGTGAGGGCGCTCGAGGTGCAGCGCACGACCGAGCCCATGGGTACCTCTGCGTTGGCGCAGGACCACGCGGAGCGCTGGTTGGGGCTGCTTTCCGGCGTCGAGCAACCGACGACCGAGCCGAAGCCCACCGCGAAGAGCGCCACGCCACCGACACCGAGCACACGCGAGGAGATCTTGCTCATGCGGATTCTCGGTGCACGCCGAGGGCCGCTCCCTTGCAGCTTCGCTGGCAAGTCCCTCTACCTGCCCGTCAGCCGCGAGGATCCAGGCGGTTTGCCCCGAGTGTCCAGGAGCGTGGCAAGGAGAGCGTGCAGGGATCACGATCCGGTGCTGGGCCAGCGCGGGCGCACGTCCGCGCGACCACGAGGTGGCAGCTGAGCCTGCCAGGCGGTCGCCCGCGCGGGAGCGGCACGAGTGCTGCTTCAGGTGATTCGTGGCTGCCCGATCCCACCCTTCTTCCGACGGC
>JAYTBL010000774.1:0-7843 GCA_043736975.1 Polyangiaceae bacterium | reverse complement strand
AGGATGGCGGCGAGCATCAGCATCGAGCCGAACATCGTGTAGAGGAAGAACTTGAGCGACGCCTTGATGCGGTTCGAGCCGCCCCAGACACCGATCATCACGTACATCGGGATGAGCATCATCTCCCAGAAGACGTAGAAGAGGAAAAGGTCGAGCGCGACGAACGCGCCGATCATCGCCGCCTCGAGGAGGAGCAGCGAGAAGCACCAGTCCTTGATGCGCGTGGTGATCGATCCGAACGAGGCCCAGGCGGCGATCGGCACGATGAAGACCGTGAGGATCACCAGCCACAGCGAGATGCCGTCGAGCGCGACGTGGTAGTGGATGCCGAACCGCTCGATCCAGGTGATGTCCTGGTTGAAGTGGAACTCCTTGCCCATCTCCACGTGGAGGAGGGGCATGGCCACGAAGAAGGTCGCGATCATGACCACGAAGGTCACCGCCTTGAGCAGGGCGGGGGACTGACGCGGCAGAAAGAGGATCGCGATCGCGCCCGCGAACGGCAGGCCGATGAGCCATGAGAGGATGGTGGTCGACTCGGCGGGCGCGGCGCCGTCGGTCGCGGTCGCGACGTCGCTGAGCGAGCCGGGCCACATGCGCATGACGAAGAGCGCAAACAGCGCGCTCATCACCGCGAGCGGGAAGCGCACGCGCCAGCCGTGCTTCGCCGGCATGAGGAACGCGATCGCGGCCGCGGCCAGCAGCGGGACGGCCGAACCCAGCGCCGCGTTCAGCGCGCTGTACGACGCGGCCGAGGACGACTTGTCGTCGCGGCCGAGCAGCTGCGTGAGCGCGACGACGACGATGACGAGCGCGAGGACGGTGAAGGTCGGCGCGATCCAGGCAGGGCGGCCGGGCGGGGGAGAGGAGCGCGTCGCGCTGGGGGGCGTGGTCTTGGCAGCCATGTCGTTCACCGCTCTCCGTTCGCTTCGCGCATCGCGGATTTCGGCCTCGTGACCGTGATCTCTTTCGTCGCCGTCGGCGGGAAGAGGTTACGGACCAGCGCCACGTCGAGCGCGCCGCTGAAGGCGTTCCGGACCTCGACCTTGACGGTCTTGCTCGTGCCTTCTTCGAGCTTCAGCTTGATGGAGTCGGTCCCGGTGAAGGTCTTCGCCTGCGGCTCACCCTTCGCGTCCGGGTACCAGCGGTAGCCGTAGCCGATGCCAGGCGCCGCGGTGACGACGTAGTCGCCGTTCGGGCTCTCGAGGACGGTGGTGTTCGCGTGCGGCTGCACGAAGAACCAGCCGAGCACCACCATGCCGAGCACCATCATCCCCGCGTACACGTGGACGACGCCGTTCTGCACGACGCGGAGCACCGTGCCGAGCGCGGCGACGATGAGCGCCGTGAGGCGCGCGATGATGAAATCGACGGCGCCCTGATCGACGGACGCCGCGGTGTCGGCGAGCGCGTCGACCCCGAGAAAGACGCTCTTCTCGTAGACGTAGTCGAGGCCGACCTCGCGGTTCTTGACCGTATGGTAGGAGAGCGCGCCGCCGCCGATGAGCATCGCCCAGGGGACGATCATCTTGAGGGTAAAGGCTTCCTTGGCGTTGACGCCGAGGCTGATGGCGCCGACCAGGATCAGGGCCGCGCCGCTGAAGGCGGCCGCGAGCTTGATCACGGTCGACATGTACGTCGCCTCGAGCTTGCCCTTCTTGACGACGTACATCCAGTACGCGACGTAGCTGCCGCTCGCGAACGAGAAGAACGCGCCCAGCATGGAGATGATCTCGCGGCCGTGCGCCACGTCGTGCGCGGCGGGGTGCACCCCCTTGCTCGCCACCTCGAACACCGGCTCGAGCCAGTGGTCCATGGGGAGGAAGTCGAAGTGCGCGCTGAGGAGCTTCAGCGCTGACGGGTTGAAGAGACCGCCCACCACCGCGGCGGTCGCGAGGATGAGCAGCGGGATCGTGATCGCGCGGGGCGACTCGTGGGGGGGCGGCCCGGGAAGCGCGAGGTCTTCCTCGTGATGGTGATCGTCGTCGTGGTCGTCGCCCTTCTTCATGATCTGCGACGGGCGACCAATGGTCCACCCCCGGAAGTCACCGAAGAAGGTCATGAAGACGACGCGGCACATGTAGAACGCCGTCAACGTCGCGGCGAGGATGCCCATGGTCCAGAGGCACCAGTTCATCCACATCGGGGGCGACCAGACGTCCGCGCCGCGCTTCGCGAGCTGCTCGGCGTAGGGGTTCGTGGGCGTGTTCACCAGCGTCCGAGCGAGGATCTCGTCCTTCGAGAAGAAACCCGAGGTCAGCGGAAAGCCGATGATCGCGAGGGTCGACGCGACGAACGTGAAGAACGTGAGCGGCATGAACTTCCGCAGGCCGCCCATGTTGCGCATGTCCTGCGCGCGATCATCGTCGTGCACGCGCTGGTGCATCGCGTGGATGACGCTGCCCGCCCCGAGGAAGAGGCAGGCCTTGAAGAACGCGTGCGTGAAGACGTGGAAGAAGCCGGCGGTGAACGCGCCCACGCCGACGCCCAGGAACATGAAGCCGAGCTGGCTCACGGTGCTGTAGGCGAGGACCTTCTTGATGTCGTTCTGCGTGAGCGCGATGGCCGCGGCGAGGAGCGCGGTGAGCGCGCCGGTGAAGGCGATGAGCATCATCACCGACGGAGACAGCACGAACACGAAGGAGAGGCGGCAGATCAGATAGATGCCGGCCGTGACCATGGTGGCCGCGTGGATGAGCGCAGAGACCGGCGTCGGACCGGCCATCGCGTCCGGGAGCCAGACGTAGAGCGGCAGCTGCGCGCTCTTGCCCGTACAGCCGAGGAAGAGCGCGGCGCTGACCGCGGTGGCGCCGGTGATAGTGATGGCGTTGCGCGGCTGGAGCCACGACAGCGGGACGCGGATGCCGCCGAAGCTCGTGTCCTGGAACGCCCCGCCGCCGATCGGCCAGAGGTGCACCTGCGCCGCGTCGCTGTTGCCGACGAGGCTCTGCGCGCCGGCCTCGATGCCCGACCAGTCGAGCGCGCCCGTGTAATAGACGAGCAGGAACATCGCGCAGAGGAGACCGAAGTCACCGATGCGGTTCGCGATGAACGCCTTCTTGCCGGCCTGCGCGTTCGGGGTCTTGTCGTACCAGAAGCCGATCAACAGGTAAGAGCACAGGCCGACGCCCTCCCATCCGACGAAGAGCACCGGCAGGTTGTCCGCCAGGATCAGGACGAGCATCGAGAAGACGAACAGGTTCAGGTACGCGAAGAAGCGCCAGTAGGCCTTGTCCTTCTCCATGTACGAGGACGCGTAGACGTGGATGAGGAAGCCGACGCCAGTGACGACCAGCATCATCACGCCGCTCAGCGCATCGACGCTGAACTTCACGTCGATGGGGACCGGCACGTCGACCGGCGGGAGCGCCTTGTCGACCACCACGAGATGCGACGTGCGCATCCACTCCCAGGCGGTCCACACCAGCTTCGCGTGGCCATGCTTGATGACCTCGTGCGCGGCGCCGCCGTGGTCCTGGATCATCTGCGTGGTCTTCGTCGCCCCGATCACGCTGTCGAGCGCGATGAAGGTGGCGATGGCGGCCGCGAAGCTCGCGCCCGTGACCGCGAGGGTCATCAGGCGAACGGCGTCCTTGCCCAGGCGAGGGCCGAACACACCGTTGACGAACGCCCCGAGGAGGGGGAGCGCCATGACCACCGCGATGAGCGAGAAGTCCTGTGCCGGGAAGAGATTGAGGAGGTCCTTCATCGGAATTGATTCGCTCTAGTTCTTCAAGAGATCGGCATCGTCCGAGCGGACGGTGCGCCTTACACGGAAGAGCGACAAGACGATCGCGAGTCCGACGGCGACCTCGGCGGCCTCCGCAGCGATCAGGAAGAAGCTGAAGATCTGGCCGGTGTGCGTGTCGCTCCGGGTGCGGTTGAACGCGACGAACGCCACGTTCACAGCGTTCAGCATGATCTCGATGCTCATCAACGTGACGACCACGTTGCGGCGCACCAGGAAGCCGATGCCTCCGATGGTGAAGAGCGTCGCGCTGAGGGCGATGTAATATTCGATGGGAATCACGAGTGGACCTCCGACTCGATCGTGCTCACCTGGGCGAGCTCGGGGGCCCCGGTTGAAAGCGCTTGCGCCGTGGCGGCGCCGATGACTGCGCGCGCCGCGATCTGACCGGCGTCCATCGAGGACACGCCGTCGGGGCGGTCGCCCTTGTGATGGCCGCGCGCGACCGCGACCGCGCCGATGATGGCCACCATGAGGAGCGCGCTCGAGAGCTCGAACGGGACGAGCGCGGTGGTGAAGAGGATGCGCCCGAAGGCGTCGACGCTCCCGAAGTCACCCGGCACGCCCGAGAGCAGACGCTCCTTGGGGATGGCGGGAGACGTGCGGACCAGCAGCGACATCGCCGCCAGCCCGGCGATCCCGAAGAGCCCGCCGCTGATGGTCCTCGTGATCTTTCCCCGCTCGTCGCGCGGCGACGTTGCGTCGGGCCCGAGGAGCATGATGACGAAGATGAAGAGGACGACGATCGCGCCGGCGTAGACGATGAGCTGGATCGCGGCCAGGAACTGGGCGTGCAGCGCGAGGTAGATGCCGGCGATCGCGAGGATCGTCATGAGCAGGCCCATCGCTCCGCGGATCGGGTTCTTCGCGATGACCGTGAAGACGGCGCCGGTGACGGCCAGCGCCGCACACACCCAGAAGTACGCCTGGCCCAGGAGAAGCTCGGTGTGGTTCATGATCTGTCAGACCCTCTTCAGGAAAGTGAACCGAGGGTGAGGCGTGCGTCCTTGCCGCGGTGCTCGCCGCGCACGTGCGCTTCGAACTCCTTGCGGAACTTCTTGAGGAAGCCGAGCGCCGGCATCGCCGTGCCCTCGCCGAACGCACAGATGGTGTTCCCCATGATGTTGTTCGCGATGTCGTGCAGGCTATCGAGCTCCTCCATCGTGCACGTGCCGTCGAGCAGCTTGTCCGCGATGCGGAGCAGCCAGCCCGAGCCCTCGCGGCACGGCGTGCACTGGCCGCAAGACTCGTGGCGATAGAACTGCATGAGGTTGTGGAAGGCTGCGACCGGGTCGGTACCCTCGGCCATGACCGTCGCGCAGCAGGTGCCCAGCATCGTGCCCAGGGCGCGGAACGTGTCGACGCCGAGCGGGACGTCGAGGACGCTCTGCCCGTGCCACGCGTGGAGCGGTGACTTCTCGTCGGGCGCGTTGACCGTGTCCTCGGCGCGGAGCACCGGGGTGGAGGAGCCCCCGGGGATGATGCAGAACAGCGCCTTGTCGCCGCTGATGCCGCCGCCGAGGTCGTAGATCAGCTCGCGAAGCGTGAGGCCGACCGCACACTCGAAGACGCCGGGCGTCTTCACGTGGCCGTTGACGCCGAAGAGGCGCACCCCGCCGTCGTTGAGGTGATGGATCGCGGAGAGCTTGGAGAACTGCTCGCAGCCGAGCAGGAACGCCGTGGGGACCGCGGCGATGGTCTCGAGGTTGTTCACCGTCGTCGGGCAGCCGAACGCGCCGGCCTGCGCCGGGAAGGGCGGCTTGAGTCGCGGCTCGCCGCGTCGGCCCTCGAGCGAATTGAGAAGGCTGGTCTCCTCGCCGCAGATGTACGCGCCGGCGCCGGTGTGCACGACGACCTCGACCGGGTAGGCCTTACCGAACGGGTTCTTCCCCAGGTAACCCTTGGCCTTGGCCTCCTTGATGGCGCTCCAGAGGCGCTCCTTCGAGAGGTGCAGCTCGTCCCGCACGTAGACGTACGCGACGTGCGCGCCGATCGCGTAGCAGCCGATGATGCAGCCCTCGATCACCGAGTGAGGGTTCTGCTCCATGATGGTGCGGTCCTTGTGCGTGCCCGGCTCGCCCTCGTCGGCGTTGATCACCAGGTACGCGGGCTTCGTGGCGTGGGGCTTCATGAAGCTCCACTTCACGCCCATGGGGAAGCCGGCGCCGCCGCGGCCGCGGAGGTTCGCCTTCTTCGCCTCGGTCACCACGTCGGCCGGTGCCATCGTCGTGAGGATCTTCTTCGCCATCTCGTAGCCGCGGACCTCGCGCTCGTAGACGGGGAGGGTCCAGCCGTTCGGCAGCCCGTAGACCTTCGTGAGGTAGTTCGTTTGCTTGAGCATGGTGGTGACTCCTTCAGCTCTTTTGGAGTCGGTCGAGGATCGCGTCCAGCTGCGGAAGCGTCAGGTTCTCGTGGTAGGCCTTGTCGACCTGGATCATCGGCGCCGTGCCGCAGCTCGCGAGGCACTCCGCCGTGCGCAGCGTCACCTGGCCGTCCGCGGTGGTCTCGCCGGGCTTGATACCAAGCCGCTTCTCGCAGTGCGCCAGTACGTCTCCGGCGCCGCGGAGCGCGCAGGGCAGGGTGCGGCACACCCAGAGCTGGTGCTTGCCGACGGGGTGCTGGTTGAAGAGCGTGTAAAACGTGACGACGCCCTTCACGTGCGACGGCGGCAGATCGAGGCGGGTGGCGACCCACAGGATCGCCTCCTCGCTGATCCAGCCGGCCTGGTCCTGACACAGGTGGAGCGCGGGGATGCACGCGGCCATGCGGGTCGGGTAGCGTGTGAGGATCTCGTCGAGCTCTTTGTCGCGTTCGGGCGTGAGGGCGAAGGGCATTTGGCGGGGGGTCGTGGCGCGAGAATTCACCGAGAAAAATCGGGGTTTTCGCGCGCGCACGCTAGGGCGAACCGACGCCGTGTGTCAAGGACGGACGGGATCCGCGGCGCTCGCCCGGTTCGGCTCGACGATCGCTTCTCGATCGCTTCTCGATCCCATTCTTGGTTATGCTCCCGCCTCGTCGCGCCGTCGTGTGAAGCCAGCGGAGGTTGTCGTGTTCTGTCCGAACTGTGGGACCCAAAATACGGAGACGGCGCAGACCTGCGCCAAGTGCGACTTCGCGCTCAAGACCGCGGCTGCGCCCAAGTTCAAGGGCACGATGCTGATGATGAATCAGCCCGGAGGCGTCCCGGGGATGCCGCCGAGGCCCGGCTCCGCTCCTCTGATCCCGCCCCCGGCCACCGGCGGGCAGGGTGTGCCCGCGTCCGGACCGGGCGTCGCCTCGGCGCCGGGCTTCACCGCGGAAGCTCCACCGATTGGCGCCGGCGTACCCGCCGCGGGCGCGGCCCCGGCGCAACCGCGTAGCCGCCTCAAGGGCACGATGGTCGGAGTCGCGCCGCCGAATTTTGCGTCCGCGCCCGGCGCTAGCGCGCCGTCGAGCGCCTCCGATCCCGCGCCTCTGCCTGCGCATCACCAGACGTTCGGGTCCGCGGCTGACGCGAACCCGCTCGCGGGCACCATGGCGCTCGACGGCCCCCCGATCTTCGCCGCGGCGGCGATGGGCGCACCTCCGGGCCTCGGCGCTCCGCCTCCCGCGCCCCCCGGCGGCGGCTTCGGTGGCGCGCCCTTCAGCCCGCCGCCCGATTTCGGCGCCCCGCCCGGCATGGGCAGCGGCGGCTTCAATCCTCCGCCGGGCGGTGATCCGTTCGGCGCGCCGCCGCCTGGCATGGGCAGCGCCGGCGGCTTCAATCCCCCCGCCGATCCGTACGGCGCCCCGCCCGGCATGGGCAGCGGCGGCTTCAATCCTCCGCCGGGCGGCGATCCGTTCGGCGCGCCCGCGGGCGGTCCGCCGGCGGGCGGTGGCTATGGCGGTGCGCCTCCGGGCGATCCGTACGCAGCGCCGGGCGCAGGGCCGCAGGGCGGCGTGTACGGCGCGCCTCCGGGCGGCGATCCGAACTTCGGTCAGGGTGCGCCTCGGCCCCCGGCCGACAATCCTTACGGCGCGCCTCCGCTCGGCGGCGGCTACGGCGGCGCTCCGCCGGCCGACCCCTACGCTGCAGGCGGCATGGGCGCTCCTTACGGCGGCCCTCCGGGTCCGGGA
>JAYTBL010000773.1:0-3171 GCA_043736975.1 Polyangiaceae bacterium | reverse complement strand
GCTCACCGCCGCCGTGGCGGTACGCGCGCCGCGCGCGATCCGCCATGTAGGGTGGGTTCGCGAGGACGAGGTCGAACGGGCCGTCCACCCCGGCGAGCACGTCGCTCTCGAGGATCTCGGTCCGGGCCTCGAGCCTCGCGAGCGCGGTGTTGACCCGCGTGAGCGCCAGCGCTCGCGCATTGATATCCGCGAGGACGACCCGCTCTGCGAAACGCGCCGCAACGAGGCCTCCAGCGCCGCTCCCGCAGCCCACGTCGACCGCGCGTGCTGCACGCGGCAAACGCCGTAGCTCGTCCTCTATCAGATCGCAGTAGCGGTACGTGTCGGGACCGAAGAAGACGGCGTCCTCATCGCAGGTCGGGTACGCGGAGTGAACGAACGCGTCCTCGCCGCGCGTCGAGACGCGCACCTTCGAGCGCAGACTCGCGCCGTCCTCGATGATGATGCCCGCCTGGAAAGCGAGGTCGGCGAGGCGGGGCGGGAGCAGACCGCGTGCAAAGGGACGGCTCCACCCGAACACGTCGCGCAGCGAGCGCGCGGAGCCGCGCCCAGCGGCGCGCGCGCGTGCATCGACACGCCGGTGGGTTTCGGGACTGACCGTCACGAACGCATAGCCAATCCTACGGAGCTCGCGTACGAACGTGATCAGGTCATCGTCGGTCGGGATGGTCATCGGGAGCGGCATCAGGCGGGACGAACGTACGGGCGCCGGCTCACGGGCCCGCCCGATCGCTTGAGCTCCGCGCGGTAGCGCTCGAAGCAACGGCTGCCTGCCTCGAGGCGCATCAAGGCGCCCGCCGCGATCGCGCCCGCGGTGCTCGGATCATGAGCCACCAGCGGCCGCAGCACCTCTTGGTTCCAGGCGGCCGAGTGCTTGACGTCGAGTGTTGCATGGAGCGCGAAGTAGCGGCGCGCCTCGCCCCCGATGCCCAGTCGCTTGAGACCGGCGTTCACGTGCGTGGCGCGCCAGGGGGCGGTGAGCTCCACGACGCCGAGCGCGCCTAGTGACTCGTACGCGTAATGCCGGTTTGCGGCGAGGGCGCTCATCAGATTACCGAGCGCCAGCGACTGCCAGACCACCGGCCCCCCGGGGACGATGCCCAGCTCGCTCGCGAGCACCTCGAGCATCGGCCCGTGCATGCCGCCACGCTTACCCTGGCCCATCTCATCCCAGTAATTACGCGCGAGCTCGAGCTTCGCACGCGGCGGGAGCTTCAGCTGCGTCAAGGCGACGAGGTCGTCGAAGCCAGCCTCTCCCGCAACCTCCTGCGTGAGGAACCAGATCATCGCTTCACGTGGTGCCTCGTCGGCGAGCCAAGGAAAGAGCGCGTCGTTCTCGCCGGGACCGTTCCCCTCGAGCGACTCGAACCACGCGACGAAGCCGTCGGGGTCCCTCGGCGCCGCGCTAGCGCGCGCCGCGACCACCCGCTGCTCCGCTTCGACCATCGCGCCTTCGCACAGTCGCCACGCCTGCTCCGCTGCGAGATCCGCCCTCCACGCGATGTTGCCGACGGTCGGGGTGAGCCGCCTCCGGTTGAACGCGGCCAGCTCCGAATGCAGGTCGAAGAGGGCTTGCTCGGTGGAGCGAAGGGCGATGGCGTTCATGGTGCGACGGCAAGCAATGGTCAGGCCGCGGTGGACTCGGGCGCACGGTCGCACACCGCCGCCGCACGTGCCTGCCGATGAATGCGCGAGACCAGGCAAGCGGCGCTTCCGCCCGCGTGGTGGAACTGTCCCAGCTCCGTCCTCCGCACTCGGTACCCGCGCGCCTCCAGCGCGCGCGCAGTCGCGGGTGCGTCAGCACCCCAGATGATCGTGCGGCGGACCTGTACGAGGTTCACGCCGAAGGCGAGCGCCTCGCGCAACGGTACACGCAGGATCGATGTGATGGCAGGATGCGCCACCAGCTGGCGGAATGCCCCCTCGGTGAGCGCCTCCTCGCACACCAGCGCCGTGCCGTCGTCGAGCACGGTGAGCGCCATGTCGAGATGGTACAGGCGCGGATCCCTCAGCTCGAGCCCGGTCACTTCCCGGTCGAGGAAATTTTCGAGATCGCCCGCAGAGCCGCGCGCCGATCGATAACCGTACCCGACGAAGGCGCCGTCACCTCCAGGCTGGAGCACGATGTCACCGCCCTCCAGCGCCTCAGCTGCGGTCGCCACGACACGCACCCCTAGCTGGGTGAGCGCCCTCGCACGCGCCGCCTGTTCGACCTCACGTTCGGCGTGACGCGGGCGCGCGAGCAGGGCTTCGACCGTGCCATCGCTGCGCTCTACGACCACCGCGTTGTCCTTGCTGAAGACGGAGTCGAACGCGCCGTGCACGAATGGCACCGTATGCACTGCGGCGCCGGCGCCTTGCAGCTCGTGCACGAACGCCGCGTGCTGAACCGCTGCGCGGCGAGGCTCCACAGCCCCTATACGCATGTGAGGATTGATCGACCACGCCACCTGGAACGCGCACGCCTCGTCAGCCCGTGCGCAAGACGCCGCGCAACGAGGTCGGCTGACGATGTAGCCGGACTGCTGGTGCTGATACTCGGGCATCGACGCGAAATTCTGCAATCGGCGAGCCGGCGCCGGAAGCGTCGCCGCACACCCTCGCCGGGCGCTTCACGTAACCCAGCGCGCGCGACTCGCGCTCCAAACGGCTGACGACGCGCGGCAATGGGCATTCTGCGGCAAAGCGCCATGTTGCCGACGTTGCGGCTCGGCGATACGACGCCTTCATGCGAAATGTCGTCAAGCACGGTCTGCTCTTCTCGTGTCTTTTGATCCTCGGCGCCTGTGGTGGCGACGACAAGGGCGCGAAGGATCCATCGGCGATGAACACGCCGCCGCCCGCGCCGATGCCCGAGTCCACGCCGCTGATGGACCCGAAGCCGATCGACAGCGCGATGGGTGGCAACACCAGCTCCACCACCAAGCCCGAGCCCACCCCCGCGAAGCCCGCGGAGAAGCCGCTCACCGACGGGGAGATCGTCCAGGTCGCGTCGACCGCGAACAACGGCGAGATCGACATGGCGACGCTCGCGACGAAGAACGCGATGAGCGCCGACGTGAAGGGCTTCGCGGCGATGATGATCGCGCAGCACCGCGAGATGGAGACCAAGGGCAAGGCGCTCGCCGCGAAGGCGAAGATCACGCCGGCCGACAACGACGCGTCGACCTC
>JAYTBL010000772.1:0-7845 GCA_043736975.1 Polyangiaceae bacterium | reverse complement strand
ACCCCGGCGGTGACCTCGACACCATCTGCGCGCGTCTTACCTCGCTCGAGGCGACCGTCGAGGCCATCGTCCACACGCACACCCACATCGATCATGTGGGCGCCACCAAGGGGGTGCAGAGCGCCACCGGCGCTCGCGCGTGCATCCACGAGGAGGATCGGTTTCTCTACGACCTCCTGCCCGTGCAGGCCGCCATGCTGGGCCTGCCGCTGCCGCAGATCACGGAGATGGAGGGCTCGCTGAGCGATGGCACATCCATCCACTTCGGGGCATTCGAAATGTGTATTCTGCACACGCCTGGTCACACGCCGGGCAGCGTCACCTTCACAGTGGCGGCGCATGGGGCTACCAGCGTCTTCACTGGCGACACGCTGTTCCGTCGCGGTATCGGTCGCACGGATCTCTGGGGCGGCGACTTCGCCACCATCCAGCGTTCCCTTCGCGAGAAGATCCTCACGCTCCCCGACGACGCGCTCGTCGTCCCGGGCCACGGCGCCAACACCACGATCGGCGACGAGCGCACCAAGAACCCGCATCTGCGCTGACGACGAGCGTTGGATGAACAGCGCTGGCCCTCGGAGTCGGGAGCTCGGCTCCGAGGGTCGGAATGCGGGCCAGGAGCTCCGCCTCCGGCGTCCCGCGGAGCCGATCGTAGGCAAGGCCGAACAGACCGAGCGCATGCTCGACGTCCGCGGCGCTGCGCACGCGGAACACGACGAAGCTCGCGCTCCAGCGAAACGGCTTCGCGACGCCAGCGCCGGTCAGCGCCTCGCGAAGCGCCCTCGTCACCGCGATGTGCGCCTCGCCGTCGAGGTGCAGATGACCGAGCTCCTCCTCGCCGACATAGAAGTCGGCGCCGTCGACCTCGCGCTCGTCGCCGAGGAACCAGTGCGTGCGCGCGTGGACCGCGGGCCAGCGCGCGAGCGACTCCGACACGGACTGCGCGTGGGTGGGTAGCGAGGGCGGCGGGGCATAACGCCCCTTGGCAGCGAGCTTCAAGTACTGTCGGTCCTAGGCGCGCCGACGACGCGACGGAAACGCCGTGCATGGCTGGGCTTCGGATCGGACCAGCGATGCTACCCCGCGTCGGGCTTCGGCTCGGGCTCGGGCGCGCTCGCGTCGACCTCGCACGGGCACGGCGGAGGCGGGGGCGGAGGACACGCCGCGTCGGGGTCGTCGACGCCGGCGTCACCGCTCGGGTCGAAGCCCCCGTCGGCGCTGGGATCGGTGCCCGCTTCTCCCCACGGATCGTCGGGGGAGGCGTCGGCGACCGGCGGGATGCCTTCGCCCCAGGGATCGCTCACACCGGCGTCGGCGCTGGGGTCGACGTCGCCGTAGCCGTAGCCGTAGGAGTCGATCTTCCCCGAGCATGCCGCAAGGAGGACCATCGCCAAGAGAGAGAGCACACGCTTCATGTCGTCACCTCGCCCTCTTGTGCCCGGCGCCGAAGGTTTCGATCACCAAAACGTGTCGGGGCGCGGTCAGTCGACGCCGACGTCGGCCGGCGGCCCATCGTCGAAGGAGCCCTCGTCGCTCGCGTCGAGCAGGTCGGCCTCCGGGGACGCTTCGAGCGCCTCGGCATCGAACGGGTCCGCGGCGTCGAGCTCGGGAACGCCGGCGTCGGCGCTCACGTCTGCGGTCGCGTAATCGCCGAGGCTCACGCGCGCGCCGCACCCGATGAGCGCGAAGGCCACGGCCGCCATCGCGAAGGGGGGTCGCAGGACGGTGCTCACGGCGCGTCGGGTACGTCGGCCGCGAAGGCACGCAGCCGCGCTGCGTAGGGGCTGGACGGTGAGCGCGCGAGCGCAGCACGCGCCGCACGCGCGGCCTGCGCGCGCTCGCCCGAGCGCGCAAGGACGTCGATGCGAAGCAGCTCCGCCTCCGCAGCAAAGGCGCCGCTCGGATAGGCGGCGTCGTGCTCGTCGAGCGCACGGCGGGCTCCCGCGACGTCGCCGCTCGCGAGGGCCGCGCGCGCACGCTCGATCGTGCGCTGCTCATCGGCGAGAGAAGCCAGCGGGCGAGTCGCCACCTCCGGCGCCTCGTCGGGCACGGGTGGAGCGATACGCTGGGAGGGCGCAGGAACGGGCGCACGCGCCGGCTCGGCCACGGGCACCAGCACCGGCGCTACCGCCCGGGTCTCCACCGGCGCTGCGCTCTCCACCGGCGCCGCGGTCTCCACCGGTGCCGGTAGCGAGCGTGAGACGCGCGGCGTGACGGGCGAGGGTCTCGTCACCGGGGCCTGGGCCTGCGCCGCCACCGTCGCCAGCTCCGGCGCACCGCGCAGCGCCGTCGCACCGACCACGACCGCGCCGCCCACCGCCGCCACCGCCAGCCACTTGAGCAGCACCACCGAGGCGGCGACCTTGACCTTGGTAGCGGCTCCCGCCACGCCCGCCGCCTTCGCCACGCCCGCCGCCTTCGCGACCCCCGCCGCGGCGACCACGCCCGCCCCTGCACTGACACCGAGCGCGAGCGCGAGCGCGGCCTTGCGATCGGAGCGCATGGCGTCGCCCTTCGCCGATGCGAGCAGCGTCTCCTCGAAATCGTCCGCGCGACGCTCGGGATCGGTCATCGTCCTGCCTCCCCGAGCGTCCGCAAGGCGGCCTTGCTCTCGCTCGCCGCCACCGGCGACCGCTCGAGGCGGGCCCGCAGGCGCTGGGCCTGCTCGTGGAAGGCCACGCGCCCGCGCCGCAGGCGCGACGCGACGGTCCCGGACGGCACCCCGAGCATGGCGGCGACGTCTACCATCGTCATCTCCTCGAGCTCGCAGAGCACGAACACCGTCCGCAGGTCGTCGTCGAGCGTGTCGAGCACGTCGTCGAGGAGCGCGCGCGCCCGTCGCTGATCGAGGGCGGCGTCCTGGGGCAGGGCGTCGTCGACCAGGAGGCCCTCGTCCTCACCGAGCACCTCCCTCCGACGCGACGCCGCGCGCCGCACGTGCGACGCGACGTTGACGGCGACGCGAAAGAGGAACGCTCGCTCGTGCCCGACCGCGATGGTGGTGACCTTCTGCTGCGCAATCACGAAGACCTGCTGGGTGGCATCATCGGCCCATGCCTCCGTGACGCCGAGGCGGCGGACCGAGCGCCACACGAAATCCGCGTTCGCGTCGAACAGCGCCGCGAGATCGCCAGGCTCGAGCATGACGGGGCCGACCCGGGTGCCGGAATGCGGGGGGGCCTCGCCCCCGGCCGGCGGTTCCGCGCGGGAAAATAGGCCCATCCATCAGCCATGCCCGGCTGCCGCGGTTTTGATCACGGAAAACGTACCCCGAGCGAGAGGCTCGCGAGCGGCACCAGCGCGGGGGCACGGTAGAGCGTGAGCGAGGGATCGGCGGCGATCTCGTCGCGCACGAGCGGCGTCGCCAGGCCCACCTCCCCTTCCACGAACAGCGAGGAGACCACCAGCCAGCGCAGGCGCCCGAGCAGCGCCGGCGTGACCCAGGCGCGCGTCGCCGCGCTCCCGCTCACGAGCCCGACCGGGCTCGCCACCAGCACGCCGACCTCGAGCCCTGCGCAAGGCCGGAGCGAGACGCTGCGCGCGAGATCGGCGCGAAGCGGGCAGACCGAGGCGCGCCCGGTGGTCCAGGCGAGCTCGGCGCCCGCGCCGAAGAGCGCCGTGCTGCCTTCGGCGTGCGTCAGCGACAGGCGGAGCGAAGGCGCGAGCCCGGCGCGATCGCGCTCGAGCTCGCCGGAGATCGCGTAGCCCACCACCGGCCCCGAGGTCCCGAGCGCCAGCGGCCCAATCGACGCGAGCACCGCGCCGCGCCAGCGCGCCTCGGGGCCGGGAACGGGCGCCACCGGCGCCTCGCGCGCGGCCGCGTCGCCGGCGGTGAGGACCATCGGTGCCACGGCTGGCTCGGGCGCAGGCGGCGCAGCAGCGGGTATGGCGACGGCGTTCGGGTCGAAGGCGAGCGCCGTGACGAGCGCGAGCCCGTCGGTCACCTCCGCGCAGCTCCCACCGACCAGGCGGCGCTGCCAGGGCGCTTCGCCTTGCGGCGTGACGTCGAGCACGCCGACCACGTGCGCCTCGTCCTCGCGGCGGATCGCGAGCTCGACCAGCGCGCCGTCCGCGGCGAGCGCCAGGCTCACGCGGCTGGTGTGCCGCGTGACCGCGCTCCAGAACGTCTCGCGGCTCGCGCAGTCGTCGGGCGCCGCGACCCGCACGCGCAGCGCGATGGGATCATCGGCCAGCGACGGCGCGCTCGCCAGCAGCGCAACGAACGCCGCGCCGCACGCCGCGATCGTGGTGGAACCCCGCCTCCGCACCCCAGGAGTTGTTGCAGCCCGCCGCGCGGCGCGCCAGCGCGATCCTCGCGCCGCATGTCTGCAGACCGAATGCAAAGCAAGCGCTCGCGGGATCGATCAGTGCCCCAGGCCGCCGTTGGGGGCCTGGACCTGCTCGCAGCGGCTCATGCACGCCGGATCATCGATGCACTGCGTGGAGCAATCGTGCGTGCGCGTCCGCTTCTTGTCACACTTCGCGTCGCGCTCGCACTTCATCGGATCCTCGCGCGCCGCCTTCTGCAGGCTGTTGCAGGCAACGAGCGACGCGAGCAGCGCCAGCACCACCAGCGCTCTCATCGCACGACTTGACCGCCCGCAGGCGGACGCGTGCGCTCGAGCGCGGGACGCGCCTTCAGGCACTTGTCGATCGCGGGCTCGACGATCTTCATGGTCGCCGGGAGCGCGCCGAACGGCCCCTTGCCGGGCGGGCGACCCATCACGGGCGCGAAGATGCGCGACCAGTCCATCGAGTCGGCGACGCTGAGCCAGACGAACAGCGCGCGTCCCTTGATGTTCTCGAAGGGGACGCCGCCGCCCTGCCCGCCCCACCAGACGCGCGAGTCGTGGCTGTTGTTCCGGTTGTCGCCCATGACGTACACCTCGCCCGGCTTCACGAAGTAGGGGCCCTGGTAGTCCGTCTGCGGGCTCTGGCGATCGTAGAGCGTGAGGAAGGCCTCGTCCTCGAGGAACTCCACGAAGACCTCGCCCTCGTGACGGCTCGAGTCCTGCGACTCGACGTACGAGTACGTGCCGGCGTAGCAGCTCGGCACCTCCCACCCGTTGATGATGGGATGGCCGCCGCGCGCCTCGAGCTTGTCGCCGGGGATGGCGATGACGCGCTTGATGAAGTCCTGATCGGGGTGCTCGGGATAGGCGAACACCATCACGTCCCCACGCTCGGGCGGCATGCGCGACCAGAGGCGCTTGTGCGTCCAGGGGATGGCGGGGCCGTACGTGAACTTGTTCACGAAGATGTGGTCGCCGACCTGGAGCGTCGGGATCATCGAGCCGCTGGGGATCTTGAAGGCCTCCACCACGAACGCGCGGAGCGCCATGGCGACGGCGATGGCGACGAGGATCGACTCGGCGTACTCGCGGACCTCGCTCTTGCGCCAGCGTCCGAGGCGGACGTCGACCTCACCGTCGGCCTTCACCAGCGCGTCGACGAACAGCTCCTCGTCGAACGGCTCGCGGTCCATCGCGTCATCGAGGGCATCGAGGTCGACACGTAGCTTGTCGCGCTCCTTCGCGGAGAGGTCGCGGACCACCGCCGCTTGGTTGCGATCGAGGATCGACTCCGCCTCCTCGAGCAGCGAGCGGGCGCGCTCGAAGGGACCGCGGATCCCCTTCGGCAGATCAGAGCGCAGCGGCGGATGGGCGTGGTACGCGAGCGGCAGGTGATGCCGCGCGGCCCACAGCGCCATCTCGAAGAGCGTGAAGCTGACGATGCCCACCGGCACCGGCTGCTCGCGGACCCAGCTCTCGATCCAGCCGAGCGCGCCGCCGTGGTCGATTCCGCTGGGCGGCGTCAGCGCCCAGACCAGGATGCACGCGAGTGCGAACGGCGTGAGCACGAACCAGAGCGCCCAGTAGGCGGTGCGGAGGAGCTTCCTCGGCGGCGGCGGCGCGGTCTCACCCTTCGCGCGAGCCGCGGGGCGCACCTGGGGCCTCGCCGCGGCGACCGCGGGCTTCGGGTCGGCGTCGCCCTCGGCCCCGCCCATGACACCAGGGAGAGCGTCAGGCAGCGCGTCGTCGTGGTCGTCGTGGTCGACCTTCGCGTCCGTCTTGGCCTTCGTCTTCACGTGCTCGATGCCGTCCTCGTCGGGAGTGCGGTCCTTCATTGCGCATCGCCGATCTGGATGAGGTAGTTGACCACCGCTGCGCGGTCGTCGAGGGCGTTGACCGGCGGAGCGACCTGCCCGGCGGTAGGCGTATTGTCGAACACCACGTAGTACATCCCCGGGGGGACCGGTACCGCCCGCTTCACTTCGCGACCCTGCTGCAGGATCTCCCCGGCGATCGGGGGGCCCGAAAGCGGGCCACTGGCGCCGTACTCGTAGTAGAGCTGGAGCGAAGCGTCGCCCTCGGCCTTGCGCAGGATGAGCATGTCGATGGCGGGCGCGCCGTCCATCTGGGCGGTCACGAAGAGCGATCGGCCGCCGTCCTCGACGCTGATGGGGCCCACGAAGTCGCGCTGGTTCTGGTGGACCTCGGTGCGCTCGTTCTCGTAGGTGATGCGGTCGTTGCCGTGCACCTGGTAGGGGTGGAACGGCTTGACGCCCACCGGGATGATGCCGAGCCCGAAGTCGTCGCTGTTCGTCTCCGTGTAGTGGATCACGGTGAAGCCCTCGGTGAGCTTCTTGCCGACGAGCTGCTTGCCCATGCTCTCGCCCATCGACGTGAACTGGTTGAGGAGGTTGGCGGCCTGGCCCTCGATGCGGTGGACCGCGAAGTTGCTCGCGTCGAGGCGGGAGGTCCGGAAGTACGCATAGACGTCGCAGCGGTCGCCCTCGGTGACCAGGAAGTCGTAGCGGTAGAGGGCGGAGGCGGAGGCGGTGAACGTCGTCTTCTTCGAGATGTTCGTGTAGCCGTACCCGAACCCGCTGAAGCTCACGTGGAGCTCGTCCCCCTCGGGCGCCGTGCACTGCTGCGGATAGAAGCGCCCGATCACCGGCGACTCGGGCGCGAGCCGTAACGGCGCATTGCGCGACGTCAGCTGCTTGCAGAAGTCGCCCATGCCCTTGCGCAGCATCGAGCGGCGCATCGAGAGGCTCGAAGGCTCGTTGATCGTCCCGCGAAACGTGCAGTAGGGGGGCTTGCACCCCACGGCGGCGGCGCCGAGGCCGGCGAGCGCCAGCGTAAGAGGGCCGACACGCACGAGAAAAGAAGACCGAATCGCCAGGCGCAAGGCCAGGAGAGGCTAGCACCATCGGCCATCGGGAGGCTCTGGTATCGTGGGGCCATGAGCAGCCTCACGGGTACGGGCAACAAGGTGGCGGTGCTGGGCGCAGGCGCTTGGGGGACGGCCCTGGCGAAGGTCCTGGCCGACAAGGGCGACCCCGTCGCGATGTACTGCCGGCGGCCCGACCTCGTCATGCAGATCAACGAGGAACACGTGAACGGCACCTACCTGCCGAGCGCGAAGCTTCCCGGGAACCTGCGGGCGAGCGTCGATCCCGAGGAGGTCCTCGACGGCGCGTCGATGGTGGTCTTCGTCGCCCCCAGCCACGCCACGCGCGAGGTGGCGCGCCTCGTCGCGCGCAAGGTGCCGACCAGCGCGCCCATCGTCAGCGCCACCAAGGGCATCGAGAACGACTCGCTCACGTTCATCGACGAGATCCTCGCTGCCGAGCTCCCGGACGCCACCCACCGGCACTTCGCCTTCCTCAGCGGCCCCTCGTTCGCGAAGGAGCTCGCCGCCGAGCTCCCCACGGGCGTGGTGATCGCCTCGAGCGACGAACGCGTGCGCGAGCACGTGATGAATCGATTCCATGCATCCTACATGCGTACCTACGCCAGCCGCGACATCCCGGGGGTGGAGTGCGGCGGCGCGATCAAG
>JAYTBL010000771.1:0-7846 GCA_043736975.1 Polyangiaceae bacterium | reverse complement strand
AGCGCCCCTCCAGGCTCAGGTGACCGAGCGTCTCGTTCCGCCGGGACGCCACGCTCTGGCGCCGCGGCTCCGAGGAGAACGGACCGTAGAGCGCACCGACGAGCGCGAACGCGAGACGACCATTCGCCGCGCGGCCGCCCGGGTTCACGGCGATGCCGAGACCGATCCCCTCCCAGCTCACCGAGCGCGGCAGGAACGCATGCGCCCACGCAGGGGAGATGGCCACGCTCGGAGGATCCGTCACGCGCACCGCGACCCGCTCCTGCGCGGCGCAGGGCGCAGCGGCGAGCACGACGACGAGGGAGCCGATCAGTCGAAGGAGGTTTCGCACCCCGATTGATGACCGCCCTGCGCGGCTTTGATCAGCCCTCCGACTGTCAGCTGTCAGCTTCCCCTGATCAGCTTCCCCCGCAGGGGCCGTCCGCGGCGACGAACACGTGCACTCCGAACGCGTCGGCCGGGATCGTCAGCACGCCGCCCGCGGCGTCCACGCGCTCGCCGGTCACGACGTCGACGAACGCCACGGGCGCTCCCGCAGGAAGCTTCACCTCGGCCGGCAGCGACGGACGACGCGCGAGCGCGACGATCACTGCGCCCGCCACGTCGCCCGGCAGCTCGCGCGCGAAGACGAAGCGCTCCTGCTCCGCGGCGATGGTGCGGAGCGCGCCGCGACGCAGGGCTTCGGAGCAGGCGCGGGCGCGCCCGACCTTGCGCACCACGGCGCGGGTCTCGACCTGCGAGGACAACAGGGTGCTGTCGGCGGGCATCACGCGGCGCGAGTCGGGATCGTTGCGTCCCGCGAGGCCGACCTCGTCGCCGTAGTACACGACCGGCGCGCCGGGCAGCGTGAGCACGGTGGCGAGCGCGACGCGCTGCTTCGCGTACACCACGGGATCGAGCGGCTGCGGAGCGGGCGTCCACGCGTCGCCGCTCGCGCTGCCCGCGCTCACCGAGGCGAAGCGCGAGACGTCGTGGTTGTCGATCATCATCCCCATGACCGCGCCCGCGCCGTCCCACGCCTGCTCCCCCGCGCGGAAGCTCGTGTCGATGTCGGCCATCGGCGCGCTCTCGTCGCCGAGCGCGGCGCGGAGCGTCCACATGAGCGGGAAGTGGAAGCTACCGTCGAGCCCGAAGGGGCCGAGATCGTAGCGGAGGTTCTGGTAACCCCCAGGCCCGGTGAAGTTCTCGCCGAGGATGTACGGGATGTTGCCCTGGTGCTCGTAGCGCGTGCGCACGGCGTGCGCGATGCGGCGGGTGCCGGCGCGCGGCATCATGGGGACGGCGTCGATGCGGAGGCCGTCGGCGCCCCAGCGGTCGAACCACCACATCACCTCGGCGGTCGCGGCGCGCGCGGCCGCGATGTTCGTCCAGTCGAGGTCGGGGAGATAGGGCGTGAACCAGCAGGTCTTGATGTGCGTGGCCCAATCGCAGGTGCCCTGGCCGCAGAGGCAGTCCGATTTGAACCAGTCGGCATGCTCCTTCACCCAGGGGTGCTGCTCGTGCACGTGGTTTGGCACCACGTCGAAGAGCACGCGGATGCCGCGATCGTGCGCGACCTGCATGAAGCGATCGAGCTCCTCCTCGCTCGCGACGCGCGCGTCGAGCAGGCGCGAGGCGATGGGCCAGTAGCCGTGGTAGCTCGTGTAGGAGCGGCCGTCGGTGCCGGCGAACTCGCCGGTGGGGTTCTGGTAGAGCGGCGAGAGCCACAGCGTGTTGACGCCGAGCGCCTCGATGTCGCCGGCCTCGATGGCCTGGCGCAGTCCCTTCAGCGTGCCGCCGGCGCGCTGGGAGGGCAGCGGGGGCTGGGTGAGCGGGCCGGCGTCGCCGCGGAAGCGATCGAGCACCACCTGGTAGACGATGGCATCGCGCGGGTCCCAGGGGTGCGCCTCGATCCATACCGTGGCGACGGCCTCCTCGGCCTCGACACCGCGGGCATCACGAGCCGTGATCGAGAACGTGTACTTTCCACGCTTCAGGCCGCTGGCCTCGAGGCGCAGCGCGCCGCTGCTGGGCTCGTAGGAGGCGACGGTGAGCCTCGCGCCCGAGGCAGACCTGACCGTGATCGCCCCGGGGTCGAGCGCCGCGCCGCCGCGCGCTGCGAGGAACGAGGCCTTCACGGCGGTGTGACCGTCGGCGGTGGACTCGACGCTCGAAACCTTCAGCGCGGGCCGCTCGCAGTCGTCGGCGACGGCGAGCGCCACCTCCTTGCCCTCATGGAACGCGGTGAGCGGCACCTGCGCGTCGGTGAGCCAGACGCCGTCCTCGATAATGGCGTACGCGTGCTCGCCCGGCGCGGCGTCGATCGCGCTCGCGATCCAGCCGTCCGGCCGGGCCTGCGCGATGACGCCGGGGCGCTTCCAGTCGTTCCAGTCGCCGACGATCTCCACGTGCGCTTCGACGCTGGCCGGCTTGTGCCAGATCTGGAGACCGCAGACGCGGCCCGGCGCTTCGGCCGGGACGTCGGACGTGCAACCGCCCGACGCCGGGAGCGCGAGCGCCGCCAGGCCGAGCGCGAGCCACGCCGCACGCGGCGTACGTCGCTTCTCGCCCCAGCCAGGCCGTCTCGTCACGTCCGAGGTCTAGCCCTGGGACCGAAAGCTCGCAAACCCGGGGGCCGATCTCCCGCTTTCAGGCGGGCGGCTCGGTGGGATCGGGCGGGATCGGCGCCGGATCATGAGGAGGAGTGCCCGGGTGGTGCGGGGGCGCGGGATCGGGCGTGGGCTCTCCCGGCGGCATCGGCGGCTGGACGTAGATCATGCGTGAAGACGAGCACCGAGCGTGCCAGGTATGGTTCGCCGCCGTGAGCGCCCCCTCTGCCCCGCCGACTGCGTCCAGTGCGCCGCGCGCGCCGCGCGCGCCGAAGAGCGACCTCGGCGACTGGATCGCCGCCTGGGTGGTGGGCACGCTGACGACCCTCCACGTCGCGTACTACTTCCCGCGCATCGTCGACGACGCGTTCATCTCGCTGCGCTTCGCGGAGAACCTCGCGAACGGCCAGGGTGCCGTCTACAACGTCGGCGAGCGGGTCGAGGGCTACTCCGGTCCTTCGTGGATGCTGCTCCAGAGCCTCGGCCTCGCGCTCGGCGCGGAGGGCGTGACCTGGACGAAGATCCTCGGGCTCGCTTCGCTCATCGCGCTGCAGCTCGGGATCTACCGCATGGCGCGGCAGCTCTTCGGGATCTCGAAGCAGCTCGCGGTCATCGGCTGCCTGTTCCTCGCGTCGAACAGCCTCGTCATCGACTGGTCGACGCTCGGCCTCGAGACGCCCCTCCACCTCGCGATGATCGTGTGGTGTCCGGTCGCCGTCGACGCCTACCTGAAGCGCCCGTGGCGACGCACGCGGCTCGTCGCGATCGCGGCGGTGGTGGGGCTCGCGACCACGCGGCCCGAGTCCATGATGTACGTGGTGATCACGTTCGTCGCGCCGGTGCTGGCGGGCCGCGGCTGGCGCGATCGCGTGCGCTCGACGCGGAGGCTCCTGCGTCTCGCCGTCCCGGCGGGCATCGTGCTGGGGCTCCTGCTCGCGCTGCGCTACGGCTACTACGGCCGGCTCTTGCCCCAGACGTACGCGGCGAAGGGCGCCGCGGTGAAGCTCGATCTCGAGCGCCTCCTCCCGCTCGTGGCGCAGGGCGCGACGCGGCCCGAGATGGTGCTCCAGCTCGGCGGCACGCTGCTCCTTCTCGGCTTCGGCTGGCGGCGGCGCGCGCTCGCGCCGGCGCTCTCGGTGCTCGGCTGCATCTACTTCACGGCGTCGGTGCAGCTCGACTGGATGCCGAACCTGCGGCACCTGCTGCCGGTGACGGTGCTCGCGCCGCTCGGCTGGGTCGCTCTGGCGGAGGCCACGATCCAGCGCGGGCGCGTCCGCAACGTGGTCGGCTGGGCGAGCCTCGCGGTGCTGGGAATCACCGCGCAGTTCGTGGCGCGCGTGGACAGCCGGAACAGCCCGTACGAGGAGCCCTCACACGGGTGGGTGATGGCGAAGAAGGCGGCGGCGTGGCGCGGAAGCGCGCTCGCGTACCGGCGCGTCGAGCCCCCGGAGATCCGCGACATGGACGGCTACGCGCTCGGTCAGATCACGCAAGCGTGGGGGGTGCTCGAGACGAGCGGCGCGCCAGCGGCGGACAGCTGGTACTTCGGTCGCGACATCGGCGCGGTCGGCTACTACACCGGCGTCCGCGTGTTCGACACCGAGGGGCTGTTCACGCCCGCGGTCTCGGATTCGAAGCCCTGGCGCGACGACCGCACCGTGGACGACGCGCTCATCCGGCGCGCGATGGCCACGCAGCCCCTCGCCGCGGAGATCTACGACAGCTGGGCCACCGCGCTCGGTCGCAACCCCCATCTCGAGCGCGGCTACCGAATGCGCATCGGCACGTTCGAGCATCCGGTCGCGATCCTCGGCGAGGGCTCGCGTCCCCCCGATCGCGCGGAGATCCTGCGCCGCTATGACGCGTTCGTGGAAAAATTCCCGCGCCTCTTCTACGTGCACACGCTGTACGGCGAGTCGCTGGGCGCAGCGGTGGAGAAGCGCCGGCGCGTGGTGCATGCGCTTCCGCCGGAGTCGTTCGAGTCACGCTGACTGCGCTCCGAGGTCGTGGGGGCTGCGGAGGGGAGCGGGCCTCCTCCGCCCGCGGTCCGCTGTCTCGCTGCGCGCAGAGGGTGACCCGCGCACCGCCGCCCCGCCCGAGTCGGGGCGACAGACAGCGGTGGCTACGAACCCTACCCCACGGTCCACACTGTCCTGCGGGTCCCCAGGCGGTGCCTCTACCGTCGCGCTGCGTGCTGACGTTACCGCTGCTCCCACGCGTCCGGAGGAGGCCCGCTCCCCTCCTCCGGCCCGCGCATCTCTACGCTCTTGATGGCTTCGTCTGACGGCGCTGGCTCTCGTGCACCAGAGTTCCCGTCTGAAGGCTCATCGAAGTTGCGATCTGAATCGGAGCTTGCGGCGGCGCGGGTCGCCTGGAAGGACGAGATCGAGGGTTGAGAGGTCATCGAGGAACGCGGTGGCGGCCGGGGCGATGTCAACGGAGATGACGGTGGTGCCAACCCTGACCTTGGCCGGCGCGCGGAAGATGTTCGACAGCAGCTTCTTGGCCTCGCGAGGCCGCGCCATCGCCGTCGCGAGCATCTGAGCAAGGTCGCTTTCCGCGTTGGCGCAGGCGACGGATGGTGTCGAGGAGCAGCTTGCGTCGTCCGTCGTGCTTCGGCGAGCATGGCGTCCGCCACGGCCCGAAGCGCCGCTGCGTAGCGCGGGCTGTCTTCGTCGAATCGTACGAGCTTGTTTCGTGCGTCCCCCTCGCAAACGTTCGCGGCGCGGCGGGCGATGTCGAGGCGGCGCCGAGCCGGGTTCGGCATGACCTCGTCCGGGTCCACGGGGACGACCTTCCGCGCGTCGAGGTGGTTGATGCCCCACCGCCCGTTGCCGTGCTTGAAGCCGTTCTCCTGGCACCAGCGACCGCGCATGATGGCGATGAGCCGCTCGGCCGAGAGCTTCGAGCTTGCGAGGAGATTGAGCTGGTGTCCCTCAGGGTCGCCGCTGAGGGCGTGCGGGCGAGCGGGGTCGGGCGCGCGCTCGTGCTCGCGCATGAGAGCCCGCGCCGTCAGCACCACGCCTCCCGAGCGTAGCGGTGCGCGGCCGGAGGAGGCCCGCTCCCCTCCGCAGCCCCCCCAACCTCGGAGCGCCGCTACCGTCCCTTCCACGTCGCGAGGTGGAGGTCGCGGGGGAGGACGCGGTCCTTGCCCATGCCCTTCTCGTCGGTGGTCCAGAGGCGGACGCGCGCCGCTTGCAGGCCCGCCTGCACGATCGCGCGCCGCTGCGTGACGCCCTTGGGATCGCTGGTGGTATCCGCGGGGAGCGGCGCGATCGCGGCGCCGGCGAGCGCGCCCGCGTCGCGGCCGAGCGCGGTCCAGTAGGTGGGGCGCGCGCCGAAGCGCTCCATGAACGAGCGCACGTCCTCCTCGTGTGCCTCCTCGGGGCGCGTCGCCTGGATGGGCACGAGGCCCGCCGACGCGCTGAGCGCCACGATGCCGCGCGGGATCTCCGAGGGCGGTAGCCCGGCCTCGAGCGTGACCGCGATGAATCGCTCGCCGGTGGTTCTGCGCGTCTCGAGGAAGCGCTTCACATCGCGCAGCACGTCCCGCGCGCACGACGTGGGGCCCGAGACCAGCCACCCCTGCGCCCCCGAGGCGACCCACGAGGCCACGGGAAAGCGAGTCTTTCCCGCCTCGGAGAGCGGGACGTCGCAGCGGGTCGGCGGGAGCAGCACGACGCCTCCGCCTTCCGCGGCCCGGCCCGCCACCTCGTCCTCCGTGGTGTCGACGACGAAGGCCGAGGTCTTCGCGCCGTGACGCACCAGCGCCTCGCCGAGCATCGCGAGCTCGCGCTCCGTGCGCTCGCCGATGACGAACGCCGACCGCTTCGGCATGCGCGCGGCGCTGGGCGCGGCGAGCAGCAGCACGGGCAGCCCGCTGGCCTCGCTCCACGCGCTCGCGCGATCGGAGCTCGCGCGATCGAAGCCTGCGAGCACCACCGTGGCGCCCTCCCCTGCGAGCTCCTCCATCGCGGCGCGGGTCCCGGCCTCGTCGATGCCGTCCTCGCGCGTGACCAGGCGAAAGCCCTCGGCGGCGCCGGCGCGGCGCGGGAGATCGAGCGCCCAGGAGACGCCGCGCACCACGTCCGCAGCCTCGTCGCGCAGCGCACGCGTGCGCGTGGGCAAGAGGATGCCGACCGTCTTGCCGGAGACGATCGAGAGGCCACGCCGGCTCGCCGCGAGCTCGCCGAGCTCGAGCCCTGCGTCGCCGCCGGTCTGGGTGGCGCTCGCGCCGCTCACGTCGACGAGCCAGCGCGCGAGGGCGGCATCGTTCGTCTCCACGGCGACGCGCGCGAGCCGCGCCGCGACGAGCTTCTGCGTGTCGGTGGAGTAGCCCGAGGCGACGCCGCGCTGGCGCATCGTGCGGTACGTCTGCTCGAGGACGCCGCGCGGGAGCGTCTCCAGGATCTGCGCGATCTTGGCGCGCACGCGGTCGCGGTCGTCCTCGCCCACGCCGCGCAGCCACGCATCGAGGTACGCGAGCGCCTCGTAGTCGTCGTGCGCGGCGATGGCGGTGAGCGCGAGCTCCTCGAGGAAGATCTCGCGATCGGCGTCGTCGACCACCTTGCCCACGAGCGGCCGGAGGAGATCGAGCGCCGACTGCGGCGCGTTGTGCAGGCGCAGACTGCGCGCGCGGGCGACGGTGACGAGATCGAGGGTCGCGCCCTCCTTCATCTCGCCGAGGGTCGAGAGGATGCTGTCCGCCCTGGTGAGGTCGTTCTGCTGGAGGTACGCGAACGCGAGGTAGACCTTGGCGAGCGCGACCGCGCCGTCGCTGGGGAAGCGCCGGAGGTAATCCAGGATGGCGTCGGGCTGGACCTTCTGCTGGTTCTCCCACTGCGCGCGGATCAGCGCGAAGGCCTCCGCCGCGGGCGGCGTCGTCGCCAGCGTGGCCACGGGCTTCGGCTGCCGCCCCCCACGCGAGCAGGCGACGATCGCGCCCAGGCCGACGAGCAGGCCACCCGCGAGACGAAAGGGGCGCAAGACGCCGTGAGCGTACACCTTGCTCGTGGTAGGTTGACCCTCGTTTCGATGGAGGATCTCGCCCCGCCCCGCAGCACGGCAAGAAAGCTGTTCTCGCTCAGCGGCGTCGTCCCGCTGGGGGCGTTCGTGCTGCTCCACCTCTGGACCACGGCCGCGCTCCTCACCTCCCAGTCGACGTACGAGCGGCAGGTCGGCGTACTCCATGGCGGTCCCGTGACGGTCGGGCTCGAGGTCGTGCTGATCCTGCTTCCCCTGGCCTTCCACGGCGTCTA
>JAYTBL010000770.1:0-3173 GCA_043736975.1 Polyangiaceae bacterium | reverse complement strand
GACCTGTTCGCCCAGGAGGCGCAGGCGCTCTCGCGCTCGCAGGGGGGACTCGGTCTGGGGCTGGCGATCGTCCACAGCTTGGTGCGCCTGCACGGGGGTACCGTGTCAGCGCGGAGCGAAGGGCTCGGGCAGGGCAGCGAGTTCACGATCCGGTTGCCGGCGAGCGCCGCAACGGCGGTAGACCCTCTCGCTGTTGCAGCGTCGAGGGAGGTGTCATGGCTCGCGAACCGCAACGGCGGCGCGAGCCTCGCCATCCTCGTCGTCGACGACAACAACGACGCGGCGGATTTGCTCGCCATGACGCTCGGCGCTTGGGGACACACGGTGCGCGTCGCCTACGACGGACCTTCCGCGCTTCGCGCGACGACCGATTTCGCGCCCGTGGTGGCGCTGCTCGACATCGGGCTACCGATCATGGACGGCTACGAGCTGGCGCAACGCCTCAAGCAGGACCCGAACCTTCGGCACACCAGGCTCGTCGCGGTGACGGGCTACGGACAGGAGACCGATCGGCAGCGCTCGCGGGATGCCGGCTTCGAGGTGCATCTGGTGAAGCCCATCGACATGACGGCCCTGCATACGATGGTGACGAACTGGGCTCGAGAAGGCGTCGCCAGCGGCCCCCGTGACTGACGGTGCGTTCGGGCGAGTAGCCCAAGGTCGCAGGCAATGGCTTGCAAGGCGGGGGGGGCGGTGGGGCGGCGGTGGGGCCCGCACGCCGGGCGCCGGTGGTTCGGGGCGGTGGATTCCAAGGAGGCTGGACAGGGGTACGGCCCCCGCGTCCATCGACCGACCTCTCGCCGCGCTGCGTCGCTCGCGCGAACCACCCGTCGCCGCCTGATCTCGCCACCGTTCAACGCGCGACACGTCGCTCCGTGGCCGCCCCCTGTCCGGCGCTCGCCGACCGCCCGCCCTACGTCCAGCGACCGCGGAATCTCGGCCACCCCATGCTCCGACCCCCGACGCCGACGCCCTGCGCGCCGCGCTGAAGGAGCACGGCGGCAACGTAGCGGCGCTCGCCCGCGTCTTCCGGCGTGATCGCTCGCTCAATCATCGCGGCTGAAGCAGCACGGCATCGAGCCGGAAACGTTTCGCGAAGGCTGACGGTCAGGGGAAGCTGAGCACGCTGACCGGCTGCGAATCGCGCGCGGTGCCGCCGTTGCTGGGCTTGCCATTTCCAAGCTGCCCCTGGCCATTGCGGCCCCAGCATTTGATGGCGCCGCTCACGGTGAAGGTGCATGCGTGATACGCCCCGACCGACACCGCCTGGGAGCCCGTTCCCAGTCCGACCGCTTCCTTTGCTGGCGCGTAGGTCTCGAAGCCATCGACATCCGCCGTGCCGATCTCCGCGCGCTTGCCCCAGCACCTCGTCGCACCGGAGAGAGCGGCGCATGCGAAGCCCTTC
This sequence comes from Polyangiaceae bacterium, assembly GCA_043736975.1. GTDB lineage: Bacteria > Myxococcota_A > Polyangia > Polyangiales > Polyangiaceae > Labilithrix. The sequence goes on along the minus strand of JAYTBL010000770.1, from coordinate 1,768 downwards.
AGCGAGATGCTCGTGGCTCCTGCCGTCGCGCCGAGCACGTCCTGCGGTAGAAGCACGTGGCGGATGATGCCGGTGGCGCCGTCGCCGAGGTAGCCATCGTCTCCTTGCCCCCAGCACTTCAGCGCTCCGCTCTTGAGGATCGCGCAGGTCTCGTTCTCGCCGGCCTCGACCGAAACGACGGTCGTACCGAGCGCGGTCACATCGACGGGGACGCTCTTGTAGGGGTCCTCGGTTCCGATGCCCAGCGTGCCGCGGCCGTTCGACCCCCAGCACTTCAGGGCGCCGGTCGCGAGTACGGCGCACGCGTGACGGTTGCCGACGCTGATCTGGACCGCGCCACTGATCCCGACGACGTCGACCGGCGGCACGAAGGTGGGCAGGCCGTCACCTGCCAGCTTCGGCGAGTCGTTTCCCAGCTTGCCCGCCTCGTCCACACCCCAGCACTTGACGTTGCCTCCGGAAACGATCGCGCAGGCGGACGAGGCTCCAACGGCGACCGCGACAGCGCCGGTAGTGATCCCCTTCACTGGAACAGGGACGTTCGATGCCTGAGTCCTGGTGTCGGTGTAGGCGATCCCGGTGCCGAGCTGCCCCGTTTCGTCGATACCCCAGCACTTCACGGCGCCCTCGGCGGTCACTGCGCAGGCGAAGTCGCCGCCGACGTCGATCATCTGCACGCCCGACGTGAGGCCCGTGACCTGGACCGGTACCGGTGAGCCGTCGCTTTCGAAGGGTGCGCCGTTGCCCAGCTGTCCGTGGTCTGAGCCCCCCCAGCAGCGCACCGCGCCGTCGGTGGTCAAGGCACACGTGCTCTGCACGCCGCTCGCGACCTGCTTTGCCTTCGCGGAGGGAAGGAGCGTGTACGCCGGGCCGGCGTCGTCGTCCGGCTTCGCCGCGTCGGGCGTTTCGGGGGTCCCGGAGTCGGGCTCGTTCGTAGGCGACGCATCGCCCTCCGTGGTCTTGCAAGCGATGACGGTGAGCGCGAGCACGACGAGGCAGAGGAAAGGGGTACGGGGCATGGGGTAGCAACATGCTAGCGATGCGCCGCGTGCTTTGCGCTGCCTACCGCGGCTTTTTTTGCTCCTCGCGCCCGGTCACGGTCACGGTCACGGTCACGGTCAAGCGTGTACCCTCGCCACGAACCTGATGGTCGCCATCCGACGCTCGACTTCGCACCGCGCTGCGCGCCGGTCGTGCGCCGTCGTCGTCGTCGGGGCAACGTCAGGCTTCACCCTCGGCATGCGCGTCGCGGTCGCATCGCCGTCGGCGCGGCTCGCGTATGCGCGCGGGGCCGGCTCGGAGATCTGCCCGGACGAGGCTGCGCTCCGCGCAGCGATCGCGAAGCGAGTCGGCTACGACCCGTTCTTCCCGTGGGCGACCCAGACGGTCATCGTCCAGATCGAGAACCGTGGGCGCGGCTTCGTGGCGCGCGTGCAGGTGCTCGACGCCAACGGCGTCGTCCACGGGGAGCGCACGTTGCCACCGCAAGCGGAGTGCACGGAGGCGGTCGCCGCCGCCGCGCTCTCCGTGAGCCTTGCGCTGAGCGAGTCGAGCCCGACAGCGGAAGCAGGGGCGGCTGCCGCACCTCAAGCCCAGAGCGGCGCAGACGAGACACCCGAGCCGCCTGTCGTCGTTCAGGCGGCAGCGCTGGAGCGCGGTCCGGCTGCCGCCGCGGAGCCGGATACGGCACGTCGAGCGGTCGCACGGGGGCAGCGGCTCCTGGGGCGAGTAGCCCAAGGTAGCAGGCAATGGCTTGCAAGGCGGGGGG
>JAYTBL010000769.1:0-3174 GCA_043736975.1 Polyangiaceae bacterium | reverse complement strand
ACGCGCGATCGCCGCGGCGGCCAGGAGATCGTAGTAGTCCCACGCGTTGCGATTGTTGCCGTGCTGGATGAGAACGAGGTTCTGGATCGCGCTGTTCGTCTGGTCGAGCGAGTGCGAGCGGTAGTAGCGAAGGTTCTTTGCACCGACGGCGAGCCGCGCGAGGCACGCCGTGTCCGAGCCGCTCGCGCCGGCGGCGCGCACGCAGAAGGTCGGCGCCCCGGCGTCCGCGGCAGCGTCCGCGGCGGCGTCCGCGGCGGCGTCCGCGGCGCCGCTGTCACGCGCAGCGCCGTCGCGCGGCACCGCACCGTCGGAGGTCGTGCCATCGTCCGTCGTGGAGCCGTCGGAGCCGACCGCGGCGTCCGCCGGCCCCGCGGCCTCGTCTCCGCCGCACGCTGCCCAGCCCAGGCTTCCGAGAATAGCGATCCCCACGATCACCGAGCCGCGCGAGCGACGCACCATCCGGTCAGGCTAGCAACTTCCGAACCCGTCGCACCGCTGACCTTCTTCACACGATGTTGCGTCCGGCGCATGAACCGCTCTGGGGAGCGGTATGGTGCCAACAACCACGGTTCCCGGAGAATTTTCGCACGTCCACGCCTAGGCGGTGCAGTTTGATCGACCGAAGGTGATTGCGGTTCCCTCATGCGTCCTTCTCAGCCAGCCCCGCACGCCAAACGATCACAATCACGGCGGGGGTCCAGCGCATCCGTGCGCTCTCGTTCGCCGTCGCGATGTGTCTCGCGTGCAAGGACACGCCGTCGAGCGGCGCGTCGGTCGACGGGGCGGCGCCTCGAACGACTTCGGCGATGCCGGCCGAAGCGCCTCGTGAAGCTGGGCCAGAGGCGACGACGACCGCGGTCGGAGCCGATGCGAGTTGCGTGACGGAGGCGATTCGCCGAGCGAGCACCTTGTCGCTGACGCCCGCCTCGTGAAGGTCCAAACGGGCCTCGGTTCGTGCGGCTAGGAGGAGGCCACATGGGCGGGACCTACGCGCCCACCGACATGGACGAGCGCCCCGACCTTCCGCGGTACCACCTGCTCTCGATCTTGGCCGCACCCTGAAGCGGCAGGAGCACCCCGCGCGAAGCCTGGCTCGCTCAGCGGTCGGCTCCGAGGCTCGCGGAATGTGCAAACGCCAGACGCTGCCATTACCTATCGTCGTGGGATGGAGACGCCCCGCCACTAGGGCGAGTTGGGGAGATCACGCGGCGGGAGGCGGGGCGCGCGGCCGCGCGAGGTCGCGCCAGCGAAGCAGCGGTGATGCGATCACCGAACGTGAGCCGAGCCTGGGGCGTGGAATCCGCGGCGGCCTTCACTTTCGTGGGTCGACGGTGCGCACCGAGCCCAGCGCGCCAATTTGTTCGTCGGCCGTCATGAGCGTCGCCCCGAAGATCTGTGCCGTCGCCACGATGAATCGATCGCCAGGATCACCGTGCATCCCGAGCCTGGCGGCCGTCATCGCGATCGTGCCGTCGATCGGCACTTCGGTAACGTTCGCACGAAGGACGATGTGCCTCGCCTCTGAGACCGTCATACCCAGCCGGATCCGACCCGCCTCAGCGAGCATTTCCATTTCCCAGAACGTGATCGCGGACACGTGAGCGCCGCGCGATGCATGGCGGCGTGCCTGCTTGCCGAGCTTTGCGGAATTGGTGACGAGCCAGACGAACGCGTGGGTATCGAGCAGCAGCACCTAGCGCTTGCCCTTGCGCGGACTGACCGTCCACGCGGGGAGCGAGAAGTCCTCGTCGACGATCGCGACTGCCCCCTCCAGACAACCAAGCGCCTGTGGTCGCTGCTCCGTTACGGGCACGAGACGCGCCACTGGCTTTCCCCGCTTTGTAATGATGATCGTCCCACCCGTGTTCGCGACCTCGTCCATGAGGGCAAGGCAGGTCTGCTTGAATTCTGCAGCTTTGACCATTCTAGCCATAGGTCAAGGCTAGGCCTGCCGACTGGACACGTCAACGAGAGCAAGGTTGTCAACCTTGCGCGTTCCAAGACCAAATGAAGACGAATGGCCCCATGTCAACGGAGGCGGTCCGACGACTCCTGGCAGGCATCGAGAAGGGAGCGAGCGACGACGAGCGCGCGCGCGCGCCGCACGGCTCGACTCGACTCGACTCGAGGAGCTGCCGCCATCCACCCGCGTAGCGACGATCGTCGAAGCCGCCAGGGACTCCTCGCAGCTCCGCCGGGCCGCTGCGCTCGCCATCGCAAAGGTGGGTGGACGGGGCAAGGAGGATGCACTCCAAGCGTTCCTCGCCGACAAGGACCACACGACGCGATGGAACGCGGTGAGCGCCATCGCAGTCTCACCGAAGATGGCCGCTGACGCGGTCCCGGCCCTGGCGAGACTGGTAGACCTCGAGCTCCCACGCAGCCGTGACATCGGGGCCTTGCGTGACGCACTGAAGTCACTCGGAGAAGCTGGCACCGCAGAAGCACTGAAGGTGCTGCTTGCGATCCCCGCCGATGGGTTTCGGAGCGTCGAGTTCCGCGCCGAATGGCTGGAGTCACTGTCCCGATATCGGTCACCGCGAGCGAAGCGTGCGCTCGCGCCGTTCTTGGAGTCCAAGCTCGTACGAGAGCGCGTTGCCGCCATCGTCGGAGCACTGCGAAACGGCCGCAACGCGTCGCGGCAAGAGCTGCGCGCCGCCCTCGACGACAGGGACTTCATCGAGGCCCGCAACGCGGCGCGACAGTGCCGCAATGCGATCGGCACCATGCTCGTCCTCAATTCGTCTCAGCTCGAGGAGTTGAAGCAGTGGTGGGACATCGAGAGCTGCCCGAAGATGATGAGCGCCGCCGGGATAGCGTGCTGCAACGGCCTTACCGAAGCCGACGTCGGTACCTGGCCATCGTGCCTCGGCAAGAAGTAGATCTCCCTCGTCGGAGCGAGCGGCCAGAGCGCGGGGAGCCAACGGGGCCTCCGCCCCGGAGACCGCGCACGTTGGATGGCGAGGCCTCCAGGTCTCGTTCACGGCGGGCAGCACGCGCTCCTTCGTTTCGCTCGGGACCGTGGCCGACGCCGTGGACGACATCCAGGCCTGCAGCAAGTGATGATCGCTTCGACGAGCCGCCTGGCGCGGTAACCGCGCGTCGGGCTCAGCTCTCTGCCTGGAGGTGCGCCTCCACGAACCACAGCCACTTGTCGGTGCCGCGCGAGATCTC
>JAYTBL010000768.1:0-3175 GCA_043736975.1 Polyangiaceae bacterium | reverse complement strand
AGGGGCGGACGCCGCGTCGAGGCGACCGGCCTGGGCCACGTGCCGCGCGAGGGCGGGCTGGTGTTCGCGGTGAACCACTAGTTCGCAGGCAACACGCTCGACATCATCAGCGCCGCGCTGCTCGCGCGCGGCCTCGCACGAGTGACCAGTGTGCGATCGTCGTGGGCAACCGGGTGCGCGCGGACGCGTCGCGGTGGTCGCTCTTCCTGCGGGGGCTCGCCGCGCGGTTCTTCCGACGCTGGGGGAAGAACGTCCTGCGCGTCCGCTCCACGACCAGCGACGTGCCGATCGGGATCAGCGAGCTGCGCGCGTGGCGCGATCGCGCGCGGCGCGTGCCCACCCTCGTCTTCCCCGAGGGCGCCGCGAACGGCGAGCGCGGGAGCATGCGCGCGGGGGTCGGCCGATGGCTGCGCGGCCTCGAGGTTCCGGTCATTCCGGTGGGCGTGTGGTGGGCCGAGGGGCGATGGAACGTCGCGTTCGGGATGCCGCTCGCGTGGTCGCAGCGGCGTGATCTGCTCGATCTGCAGCTCGGGCTCGCGATGGCCGAGCTGCTCCCCGAGGAGCTCGCGCCGACCTGGAGCGCCGTGCTCGAACGCTGGCGCGCGGCGCACCAGGGGGTGTTGCAGGAGCCGACCCTGCGGGTCGCAGACGACGAGGTGGTCGTCGAGACGTAGCCGAGCGCGACGGTCCGCCCGAGCCGTATCGTGATGGTGGCGGAGGCCTGCGCCCGATGATCCGTCAGTCGCGGTTCAGTCGGAGCCGCTGTCCTTCGCGTCGCCCTTTCCGGCGTCAGTGATCGGTACCGGACATGCCGCGCCGCCGGTGGCGCAGTTCGCGGCGCACTGGGTGAAGAGGTTCGCGATGGCGTCGGGGTTGGCAAATGCCGTTCGCTTGGCCTCGAAGACCGATGCGACGGAACGGAGTTCGTCGACGGAGAGCCCTTTCGGATCCAGAGCCGCCCTGACGATGCTCGGCGGTTGGACATTGAAGTCGCCAAACACGCCCCAATCCTTGGGGCTGAACGTGAGATTGGGCATGCCGCTCTCGCATTCATCGCCGTTGGAGTCCTTCGTGACGCCGTCCTGATAGGTTATGCCCGGACACTGAAAAGAACTGCCAAGGAAAGTCTGAAAGCAATCGAGGAAGTGCTTCGTTCGCCCCTCGTCGTCGACGCCGAGCGCATCGAGGAAGATCGGCGCGATTCGACAGTCGGCCTTCGCCGCGTCGACGATGCTGCTCGCCAGCGCTCTGACGCCGTCGAAGCCGCCGAGCTTGCCGCAGACCGGCGCGGTGATCGGCGCCACCGAGCTCCCATCGGCACTCCCTTGGGCGTCGACGCCGGAGTCGGTCGAGCTCGCGCGGTTCGTCGCCGGGTTCTCGTCCGGGGTGGTGCAAGCAAGACCTGCCCCCATGGCAATCGACGACGCTGCGATGACCTGCGAGACAAACGCCCGCCACAAACGGCGAACCGGCAGATTCTTCATCAGAGGGCCTCCAAGCGAAACAGAGAAGCTGAAGCGTAGCCCGTTGAGAGGGGTTTGGCTACGAACGACATCCCGTTGAGCCGCGCGGGAGCCCATGACTCCCGTCAGAGCAAATCGCAGTTCACGTAGATCCCGGACGACCAGCTCCGGCCGACGATCGCGCGGACGATCGCGCAGCGGCCGGCGGGGAGGGGGAGCTGCGTGACGGCGCCCGCAGGGGAGGTCGCGATGATGGCGCCGTTCACCACGTACGTCACCTCGCCGCCCGCGGCGCGCGCCTCGAGCGCGGGCAGCGGCGTCCTCACCGAGTCGCCCACGCCGCTCCACCGAGCTTCACCGGGAGCGCGCACTTGCAGACTGCATGCTTCTGGGCCGCGCACGCAGGTGCGCCCGGCGAGCAGGCCGTCGCGTAGCGCCGCGGCGGAGCGCTCCTGGGCGAGCACGAAGGTCGTGGCGCGCAGCCACTGGCCGTGGGAGTCCGAGCCGCCCACCGCCGCGATCTTGCGGTGTTGGGCGCGGCTCGTGCGATCGACGAGGTGCGCGGCCTCGCGCAGCGAGCGGTCCTCCTCGCCGATCAGGAACTGATCGCGCAGGTGCGTGACGCTGGTGTTGAAGGTCTCGAGCGCCTGCGCATGCTCGGTGATCCAGTTGATCTCGGGCGCGCTCACGCGGCCGCGGAACGCGCGCCAGGACATGTCCCAGCGCAGCTCGGCGAACGGTGAGGTGTCGAGCGCGCGCTCCACCGGGTGGTTGATGGTGAGGATGCCGCCGCGCGCCACCCAGCGCTCGAAGAAGCGCTCCGGATGCTCCTCTGCCTCGCCTCTGGAGTAGCCGGCGAGCACGTCCGCCGGGTCGCCGAACGCGACCCCGACGTGGCCGTATCGGTGGTCGGTGTACTCGAAGCCCGGGATCACGATGAGATCGGGGTGGAGCGCCGCGATCTGCGTGCGCAGCTCCTGCTGGCTCTGGAGGACCCAGCTGCGCATCTCGTCGTCGACGAAGAAGCGCTTCGGGACGTGCGGCGTGAGCACCACGAAGTCGAGCTCCTCGCGCTTCGCGAGCTCGAGGGTGTGCGCGAGATCACGCGACACGTGGTACGGCGCATCGGGCGGCAGCACGTGGCAATGCATGTCGCCGGCGAGCACCAGGAGGTCGCCGACGCGCTGGCCGCGCGCCGCGTGGACGTGCTCGACGCCGCTCATCGCGACGTCGACGAGCTGGCTCTTCGAGCAGCCGCCGATCGCGGGCGCGAGCGCGGAGAGGAGGGCGAGGAGGGTGGCGCGCTTCACTCCTGCCCCCGCACGTGGTCGGCGATGCGCCGCGCGCCCTCGGCGAAGGTCTCCTGAGGCGTGAGCAGGCTCAGTACGAGATGCGCGCCGCGGCCCATGTCGAAGAAATAGCCGGGCTGCACGTGCACGCCGGCCTCGCGCACCAGGGCCAGCGCCCACTCCTCGTCGCTGCGGGTCTCGGGGACGCGCACGATCGCATACCAGCCGCCTTCCACCTCGAGGAGGCTCGCCGAGGGCGCGCGGCCGAGCGCAGCGCGCAGGGCCGCGAGGTTCGCGCGCGTCCGCGCGGTGATGGCCTCCTCGGTGACGGCGCGGCGCGCGAGGATGGTGGGCAGCGCCAGCTGGACGGGCGTGGCGACCGAGAGGAACGTGTCGAGCACGAGCTCGAGGCGATTCATGGCG
>JAYTBL010000767.1:0-3183 GCA_043736975.1 Polyangiaceae bacterium | reverse complement strand
GACGTGGTTCATCGGCAACCGCCTGCGGAACAAGTCGTCGCTCATGCGCATCGTGCTCGTGGTCGGTAGCGCCATCTTCGGCGTGCTCGGCACGGTCAGCGCCGCGAAGATGGGGTGGTCCTTCGTCCACACGCTCGCGCTCAGCGACCTCCTCTATGCAGGCATCATCGGCCTCGGCGTCTACATGAACGCGAAGTCGCTGAAGGTCCTCACCGACTCGTCCGTGAAGGCCTACATCAACAGCTAGACGGGCGTACCTGCCGGGTCAGGGGCTCTTCGGGGCGGCTTCGATCGCGCAGAGGACCGCGCGCGCCTTCGAGCGGGTCTCGTCGGCCTCGGCCTGGGGATCGCTCGCCTCGACGATCCCTGCGCCGGCGGTGACCTCGAAGACGTCGCCCTTCTCCACCATCGTGCGGATGGCGATCGCGAAGTCGAGATCCGAGCTCGTGGCGACGTAGCCGATCGCGCCGCCGTAGATGCCGCGCGGGCGCGATTCGAGCTCGCGGATGATCTGCATCGCCCGCACCTTCGGGGCGCCGCTGAGCGTCCCCGCAGGGAACGCCGCGCGCACCACCTCGAGCGGGGGCGTCGTCTCGGGCACCTTGCCGCGCACCTCGCTGACGATGTGCATGACGTGCGAGAAGCGCTCGATCTCCATGTTCTTCACGAGCTCGACGGACCCGATGGTGGCGACGCGCCCCACGTCGTTGCGCCCGAGATCGATGAGCATGACGTGCTCGGCGCGCTCCTTGGGATCGGCGAGGAGCTCCTGCTCGAGCGCGCGATCCTCCTCCGGCGTCTTGCCGCGGCGGCGCGTGCCGGCGAGCGGGCGCACCGTCATCGTGCCGGCCTCGAGGCGCACCATCGTCTCGGGGCTCGCGCCCGCGATGCGCGTGCGGTGCGTCTCGCCGGGCGCCGGCGGCAGATCGAGGAAGTACATGTAGGGCGAGGGGTTGAGCAGCCGCATCGCGCGGTAGACGTCGAACGCGTCGCGCCCGCCGCGCGGCACCGAGAACGTCCGCGCCAGGACGATCTGGAAGGCATCGCCCGCGGCGATGTACTCCTGCGCCTGCCGCACGCGCGCAATGTAGCTCGCGTCGTCGAGGTCGACCGAGACGTCGGCCGGAATGCGCGTGCGATCGGGCGGCACCAGGTTCGTGAGCTTGGGCGTGCGCGCGAGATCGACGAGCGCGCGATCGATGGCGTCCTCGTCGAGCGCGGCGATGGTGACGGTCTGCGCGAGCGCGTCGAAGACCACGATGGTGGCGCCGCCCAGGAAGCGCGCGAGCGGGAGGAAGTGCTTGTCCCAGGTCGCTTGATCGCCGGGCGGCACCTTCTCGATGAGGTGCACGACGTCCCACGCGAGGTAGCCGACGTGCGCCGCCGCGAAGCGGGCCGCCTGATCGTCACGCCGCGCCGCCTCGCCCTCCGCGCCGCCCAGCGGGCGGAAGAGGTGCTCGATGGCGCGGAGCGCGTCCTGCGCCGCGGCGAGCGTGAGCGGGGTGGGCAAGCCTGGTACCGTCACCTCGGGCGGCATCGAGCCGGGGCGCGCGCCCGACCCGGGCCGCAGCTTCCAGCCGGTGCGATCGAGGATGGCCTCGTACCAGGGGCGGTAGCCGAGGATCGAGAAGCGACCCCAGCGCTCGCCGCCCACGACGCTCTCCAGCAGGAACGAGGCGCCCTCGGGATCCGCCTCGCGGAGCGCCGCGTAGGCCCTGACCGGAGTGAGCCCGTCCGCGACCAGAGTACGGGTGGCGATCATCCGCCCATCACCCGCCGGCACGCGCGCGCGCGTCGCTGAGCAGCAGCGCCCGCGCCCGCGCGGGATCGACGGGCGTGCGCCCGATCCCGCGCGCATACTCCGCGGCCCGCGCCACGAGCGGCGCGCTGCCCACGGAGAGGACGCCCTTCGAGAGGTAGATGTTGTCCTCGAGCCCGACGCGCGCGTGCCCGCCGAGGCGCATCGCCAGCTCGGTCATCGGCTGCTGGAATCGGCCCACCGCGGCCACCGCCCACGAAGCATCCGGCGGGAGCAGCGAGGCGAGGTAGCGCACGTTCGACTCGCGCGCGCCGATGCCGCCCGGCACGCCGAGCACGAACTGAAAGTGCAGGGGACGCGGGATGACGCCCTTCTCCGCGAGCGCGAGCGCCTCCTCGACGTGACCGACCTCGTAGCACTCGAGCTCGGCGACCGCTCCCGAGGCCTTCAGCCGCGCGGCGATCCCCGCGATCTGGGGGCGCGTGTTGATGAACACCTCGTCCCCGAAGTTCACCGATCCGCAGTTCAGCGTGGCCATCTCCGGCTTGCACGCGAGCGGGCCGACGCGCTCGTCGATCGACATGCCGACCGCGCCGCCCGTCGATACCTGTATGATGCAATCAGTCTTGGAGCGGATGCGCTCGATGGTCTCGGCGAAGCGATCGGCCGACTGGGTGTTGGAGCCGTCGTCGTTGCGGACGTGCAGGTGGATGACCGCGGCGCCCGCCTCGCGACAGCGCGCCGACTCGTCGGCGATCTCCTGGGGCGTGATGGGGAGGTGAGGGGTCTGCGCGCGGGTGAGCTCGGCGCCGACGATGGCGGCGCTGAGGATCACCTCGGGCTCGTGCTTCTCGAGGGTGGGCAGCGTGCGCGGGCCGCCGCTGGTACCTCCCTCGCCCTCGGAGGGAGGCGTGACGATGGGGCCAGGGCCGGTCTCCGGGTGCATGGGGAGCGCCGTCAGGTAGAGGCCGCGCGGCTTGCGCTGCATCTCCCTCGGCGTCACGCAGGTGCCGATGGCGCGGCACACCATCACTGGCTCGGAGAGCACGTCGGCGGCGCTGGGCGCCATGCCGCGCTCGCGGATGTTCGCGATGACCTTGCGGGCCTCGAACCGGATCTGCCGGCTGGTGTTGCCCATCTTCACGAGCTCGCCGGTGGCCTCGATGAAGTCCCCCGAGAAGACCGGCGCCAGGAACTCCACGTTCTCGTAGGCACGAAACAGGCCCTCGTCGCCGTCGAGGCGGATGAGGAGCTCGGTCGCGACGTCGCCGAACAGGGCGAGCATGCGCGCCCCGTCGACGAGCTCGCCAGCGTAATGAGCGTCGTGCGCCCCCATGCGGAGGCGGATGGTGACCTTCGTGCCGATCATCGCCCTTTCCTACCAGGTCTCCAGCAGGCGAGAAGTCCTGGTGACCGGTCGCCAC
>JAYTBL010000766.1:0-16685 GCA_043736975.1 Polyangiaceae bacterium | reverse complement strand
TCGTTGAAGGCTCCCCATTGACGGCGTCGCGCAGGGGCCCCTAAATAACGGGGATCATGGACTTCTCCCCGTCCGAGCACCACGCGCTCCTGCGCAAGACCGTCCGTGACTTCGCGCGCCTCGAGGTGCTTCCTCGCGCGAAGCAGTGGGACATCGAGGAGCGGTTCCCCAGGGAGATCGTGCCGAAGCTGGCCGAGCTCGGGCTCCTCGGGATCCGCATCCCCGAGGCGTACGGCGGGTCCGGGATGGATGTGACGAGCTACGCGATCTGCGTCGAGGAGATCGCGCGCGCCGACGGCTCGCTCGCGCTCACCGTGGCCTCGCACAACGGGCTCGGGACCGCCCACATCCTCGGCTTCGGCAGCGAGGCGCTGAAGAAGAAGTACCTCCCCAAGGCGGCGAGCGGCGAGTGGCTCGCGGCGTGGGCGCTCACCGAGCCCGGCAGCGGCAGCGACTCCGCGAGCCTCCGTACCACCGCGCGCCGTGACGGCGACACCTGGGTCATCAACGGAACGAAGATGTTCATCACGCAGGGCAGCGTCGGCGGCTTCTGCGTGGTGCTCGCGCGCACCAACGACGACGTGGCGAAGCAGCGCGGCATCACGGCGTTCGTCGTGGAGACAGGCACGAAGGGCTACTCCGCGTCGAAGCACCTCGAGAAGTACGGTTGTCGCTCGAGCGACACCGTGGAGCTCACGTTCGAAGACGTCGTCGTCGCGGACGCGCAGCGCGTCGGCGAGGTCGACCAGGGCTTCACCGATACCATGCAGATCCTCGACCGCGGTCGCATCTCGATCGCCGCGATGGCGCTGGGCCTCGGCTATGGCGCGCTCGAGATGGCGGTCACCTACGCGAAGGACCGCAAGCAGTTCAACCAGCCGATCGCTGATTTTCAGGCGATCCAGTGGATGCTGGCGGACTCGAAGACCGAGCTCGATGCCGCGCAGCTCCTCACGTACCGCGCGGCGTGGCTGGCCGATCAGGGGCGGTCGTACACCAAGGAGGCGTCGATGGCGAAGCTGTACGCGAGCGAGGCGGCGACGCGCGTCTGCAACCGCGCGCTGCAGGTCCACGGCGGCTACGGCTACACGCGCGAGTTCGCGGTGGAGCGCCACCTCCGCGACGCCAAGCTCTGCGAGATCGGCGAAGGCACGAGCGAGATCCAGCGGATGGTCATCGCAAAGCACCTCCTCCGCGCCTGACCCGCGAGCACCTCACGGGGTGAGGGCGCAGCGGAAGCCCACGCCGTGGCTGCGGGTCGCGGCGGCGTTCGAGAAGCGGAAGGAGGGGCGGACCCAGTCGGCGTACGCGCCATTCCACGCGCCGCCGCGCATCACGCGGGCGGCGCCGGTGGCGGGGCCGGTCGGGTCCTCCACGTCAGCGCTCGCGTAGCGCGCGTAGTAGTCGGCCGTCCACTCCCACACGTTGCCCACGAGATCCTCGATGCCCCAGCGCGAGGCGCCCTCGGGGAACGAGCCGACCGGCGCCGTCGTGGCCCACGCGTCGCTGTCTGGGAAGAGCGCCTCCAGGGGCGTGCCGTGCTTCTTGCCCCACTGGGCGCACTCGGCGCCGCACGCGTTCAGATGCTTCGCGGAGGGAGGCGCATCGCCCCACGGGTACTTGCGGCCATCCGATCCGCGCGCCGCGAACTCCCACTCCGCCTCGCTCGGGAGGCGCTTGCCCTCGGCCTTGCAGAAGCGATCGGCTGCGTTCCAGTCGACGCAGTTCATCGGATGACGTCCACGCCCCGGGTCCTGCGCGTTGCACAGCGGGTCGTAGGCCTTCGCGTCTCTCGTCGTGATGCCGTCCCACTTGTTCGTGGGGGCGGCGCGCTTGCAGTCGCCGCGATCGCTGCACGCGCGGTAGGCGTCGGCCGTGACCTCGAGCTTGTCCATGCAGTAGGCATGCAATGTCACCTTGTGGGCAGGCCGTTCGGCCTCGAGCTCGTCGTCCGAGCCCATGAAGAAGCGACCACCAGGGACCATCGCCATGCCCGCTGGGCAGGTCGTCGCCGCCTGCGCCACCGCGTCCTGGCCGCCGTCGTCCTTCGCAGGGATCGCCGACGCCGAGCTCGTCACCGCGACGCCGTCGACGACGTGTCTTCTGGCGATGAAGAGCCAGGCAAAGGCTGCGGTGAGGGCGACGACCAGCGCGACCGTCGCGCCGATCACCGCGGCGACGCGTGCCGAGCTCTTCGCGCTCGCCCCTCCATCGCGCGTGACCCCGACGTTCGTCCCCGGCCCGCTGTCGTTCCCCACGTTCCGCGTGAACGGCGGGAACGAGGCGCCGCGGCCCGCTGGCGGACCCGAGCCTGGGTCATGAGGAGGAGGGATGGTCTGCACGGGACCGGAGCCCGAGCCGCGCCTCGCCGCGAGCGTCCGCAGGCTCTCCACCGCGTGCTCCAGGTTCGACGAGGAGGCCTGCTTCTCCACGGCCGCGATCAGCCCGGCGCGCTGGGAGAGGCCGCGCGCGCACAGCTGCCGGACGATCGCGCCCACCTCCACCTGGCTCGCGAGGGGCGTGGCGCGCTCGATGGCGAGCGCCATCTCGCGCGCCGTGGCGAAGCGCTGGTTCGGATCGCGCTCGAGCCCCCGCATCACGACGATGGCGAGCTCCGGCGGGATGGGCCGGTTCACGTTCGTCGGCGGCCGCATCGGCTCGAGGAGGATCTGGTTGACGATCGCCGCCTCGCTGTCGCCCTGGAACAGCTTCGTGCCGGCGAGCGCCTCCCAGAGGCAGACCGCTGCGGCGTAGACGTCCGTCCGGCGATCGACGAGCGCGTTGGTGACCTGCTCCGGCGCCATGTAGGACAACTTTCCTTTGAGCTGCCCGGCGTGCGTCGTCTGGATGCGCTGGCTGGCGCGCGCAACACCGAAATCGAGGACCCGCCCCGCGCCGTCGGTGCCGACGAGGATGTTGTGAGGAGAGACGTCGCGATGGACGATCCCGAGCGGCTCGCCGCTCTCACCGCACGCCTCGTGCGCCTCGTGCAGGCCGTGAAGCGCGCTCGCGAGGAGCGCGGCGATCACCGGCGCGGGCAGCGGCATGCTCTTCTTTTTCGCCATCCCCGCGAGCCGCAGGAGCGATTCGCCATGGACGTATTCCATGACGAGGAACAGCTCGCCGTCCTCCGCGACCACGTCGACGGTCTGGACGACGTTCGGGTGGCGGATCCGCGCGACGATGCGGGCCTCGTCGAGGAACATCGCGACGAAATCGGGATCGCGCGAGTAGCGCTCGTGCAGGCGCTTCACCGCCACGATGCGCGCGAAGCCCGCGGCGCCGATCTGCCGCGCGAGGTGGACAGTGGCCATACCACCCGACGCGATCTCCCCGCAGAGCGCGTACCTCCCGCCGATGGTTCCCGTGAAAGGACCCGCCACGTTGCCTCCTCTTGTTTGCCAGGTTGCAGCCCGGCACCCCTCACGACCGCTGCGCCTCGATGCCCCTACCCCTACCCGTGAACAACGCGACACCCGAGGCGGCGGTTTCAAACGCCGATCGAAAGAAACTCGTCCCTCCGGTCCGACCTGTGGAAAACCTGTGTGCGAGACCGTTGGTGTTCACTGAACAGCGCGAACCTTTTGGTAAAAGTTTGACACTTCGGCGCCTGCAAAATAGCTTGCGATTGTTACGTGGGAAGAAGTGGCGGAAAGTGCCAAAGTTAGGCACGGACGCCCCTCACGCAGCGCGAGGGCGCCTGGATGTTCCGCGGTCGGTACGAGCACACGATCGATGCCAAGGGGAGGACGAGCCTCCCTGCGCGTTATCGCGATGTGCTCTCGTCGATCGGCGAGCGCCGCGTGATCCTCACGAGCGCGCTCGATCCCTGCCTCGTCGCGTACACCTCGCCCGAGTGGACGGCCTTCGAGGACCGCCTGGCGAAGCTGCCGCAGTTCGATCGCGCGGTGCAGAAACTGAAGCGGATCTACGTCTCGGGCGCCGTCGAGTGCGAGGTCGACGACTCGGGCCGCATCCTCATCCCGCCGACGCTGCGCGATCACGCCAAGCTCCAGAAGGATGTCCTCTGGGCGGGTAACGGCAAGTACGCCGAGCTCTGGGACGCTCAGGCCTGGAAGCAACACTTCGAGACGACCGACGACGAGCGCCAGCAGATCAGCGTTCGCCTCGCGGAGCTCGGACTATGAACCACGGACAGGGTCAGCTCGCGCTTCCTGGCGTGGCCACCGATACGGCCCCCGAGTGGATCTGGTCAGACGAGACGGGAGAGGAGGCCGAGGTGCCCGACTTCGTCCATGCGACGGTCATGAAGACGGAGGTGACCGAAGCGCTCGCCCCCCGAGCCGGTCTCTTCGTCGACGCCACCGTGGGCGGTGGCGGTCACTCCGAGGCCATCCTGGAGGCGCATCCCGAGGCGCGGGTGATCGCGCTCGATCGCGACCAGATCGCGCTCGACGCCGCGCGCGTACGTCTCGAGCGGTTCGGCGATCGCGTCACGTTCGTGAAGACCCCGTTCGCCCGCATCGCCGAGGCCCTCGACGAGCTGCGCATCGAGCAGGTCGCGGGCATCTGCGCGGATCTCGGCGTGAGCTCCCCCCAGCTGGACGACGCCGCGCGCGGCATGAGCTTCCGGCGCGAAGGCCCCATCGACATGCGGATGGACCCGAGCGAGGGCGAGGAGACCGCGCTCGAGCTGATCGCCCGCCTCTCCGACGACCAGCTCGCAGACATCATCTTCCAGTACGGCGACGAGCGACGGTCGCGGCGGATCGCGCGCAGCGTGAAGCGCGCGCTCGGCGACAACCAGCTCCTCACCACCCTCGACCTGCGCCGCGCCATCGTGCGCGCGGTCGGCCCGGTGCGCGTGGGCGGGGTCGACCCCGCGACGCGCACGTTCCAGGCGCTCCGCATCGCGGTCAACCGCGAGCTCGAGGAGCTCGAGGCGCTCATCGCCGCGCTCCCGCGGCTCGTGGAGCCGGGCGGCGTCACCGCCGTGATCAGCTTCCACTCGCTCGAGGACCGCCTCGTGAAGCGCGCGTTTCATGCGAAGGATACGTGGGCGCCGCTCACCAAGAAGCCGGTCGTCGCCGGTGACGAGGAGGGCGCGGCGAACCCGCGCTCGCGCAGCGCGAAGCTCCGCGCGGCCCGTCGGCTCACCGCCGAACAGGCCGCCGCGGGAGGCAAGAAGTACTCGCGATGACGTCCCGCCGCGCGCGCATCTTCATGTTCAACTGGACCCTCGCCGTCGTGGCGACGGTCTGCGCGTTCGTGGTCCATCTCGCGATGCGCGGCCGCACGGTCTCGCTCGGCTACGAGCTCGGCAAGTCGCGCAACGAGCAGATGCGCCTCCGCGAGGTGAAGCGCGTCCTCGAGCTCGAGTCGGCGAGCTACAAGACCCCGGAGCGCGTCGAGATGGTGTCGCGCACGCTGCTCGGCATGGAGCCCCCGGCTCCGGAGCGCATCGTGACGGTGGGCGGGAAGCTCTCTTCCCCGGACGACGAGGCCAGCGCCCAGGCGAAGCCGGGTCAATAGGGAGAGCTTCATGCGCAACCTCGACCCTGCTCGCGCGAAGTGGATCAAGCTGCGGATGGGCCTCCTGTGCGGGGTCATGGCCGTCGGCCTCGGCGGCTTCGTGACCAGCGCGTTCCGCGTGCAGGTCGAGGACGGCCCCACCTGGAAGGAGACCGCCGAGAACCAGCGGCAGCGCCGGCTCCACGTCGAGCCGAAGCGGGGCGCCATCTACGACCGCAACGGCGCGGCGCTCGCGGCGAGCGTCGAGGTGCCGAGCATCAGCGGTGACGTCGTGGAGATGCTCCGCGGCGTCGAGGGAGCGCCGGCGCAGGCAGTCGTGCTCCAGGATCTCGCGGTGCGTATCGCGGGCGCGCTCTCGCTCGACCCGAACGACGTGCAGGCCAAGCTGGCGTCGAAGCGCCGCTTCGTGTGGCTCAAGCGCCGCGTCACCGCCGACGAGGCGCAGGCGGTCCGCGATCTCGGCGACCCCAAGAAGTCGATGAAGCCGGTCAAGGGCCTCGCCGTCGAAGGCGAGGGCCGCCGCTACTACCCGGGCCGCGAGCTCGCGGGCCCGGTGCTCGGCTTCGTGGCGCCGGACGGCTTCGGCAAGGACGGCCTCGAGCTCGCCCTCGACGACGAGCTGCGCGGCCGCGCCGAGGAGGTGCGCGGCCTCCGCGATCGCTCGGGTCGCCTCATCTTCTCGGAGGGCGCCACCGACGAGGGCGCGTTCGCGGGGCACGACGTCACGCTCTCGATTGACGAGGGCATCCAGCACGTCGCCGAGCGCGAGCTCAACGTCGCGCAGGGCACCTACGAGACGAAGGGCGCCTCGATCGTGGTGATGGACCCAGGCACCGGCGAGATCCTCGCGGTGGCCTCGGTGCCTGGCTACAACCCGAACGACTACGGCGAGAGCGAGGTCGAGGCCCGGCGCGATCGCGCGGTCACCGACCGCTTCGAGCCCGGCTCGGTCATGAAGGTCTTCACCGTCGCCGCGGCGCTCGCCGGCGGCACCCTGAAGCCCACCGAGACCATCTTCTGCGAGCACGGCACGTTCCAGGTCGCGAACGTCACCATCCACGACACCCACGAGAACGACTGGCTCACGCCCACGCAGGTTCTCGCGCGCAGCTCCAACATCGGCGCGCTCAAGATCGGCCTCTCGCTCGGCGAGCCGGCTCTCTATGCCGCGTACCGGCGCTTCGGCTTCGGCGAGCCGACAGGGCTGCCGCTGCCCGGCGAGGCGGCGGGCGTGCTCCGTCCCAAGTCGCGCGCGTGGTTCGACGTCGAGACCGCCAACGCCTCCTTCGGCCAGGGGATCAGCGTCACGACCGTGCAGCTCGCGCTCGCCATGGGCGCGATCGCCAACGGCGGGAAGCTCATGGAGCCGATCCTCGTGCGCAAGGTCACCGACACGCGCGGGACGGTCGTGAAGGAGTGGACGCCGCACGTTCGCCGCGAGGTCGTGCCGACGAGCGTCGCGAAGACGGTCTCGGAGATGCTCACCGCGGTCGTCGAGGAGGGGGGCACCGGCACCGAGGCGGCGATGACCGGCTTCCGCGTCGCGGGCAAGACCGCGACCGCGCAGAAGGTCGACTCCGCGACCGGTAAGTACTCGCAAGAACACTACACCGCGTCGTTCGTCGGCTTCGTGCCGGCAGAGAAGCCGCGGCTGGTGATTGCGGTCGTGCTCGACGAGCCGGCGACGGGGCGCTACGGAGGCGATCTCGCGGGTCCCGTCTTCCGGCGCGTCGCCGAGGCGAGCCTGCGGTACCTCGGCGTTCCGCCCACGCACACCATCCCGAAGATCAAGACCGTGACCCGCGTTGGAGACCCCGCCGACGCCACGCTCGCCGCGATGAAGATCGACGGCGCAGGCGGTGGCCCGAAGGTCGACAACGCCGGGGCGAAGGACACACCGCCCGGCCCCCAGCCCGCGAGCGCGACGGCGGGCCCGCCGCTGCCGGCCTCGGTTCGCGTGCCCGACGCGCTGGGCCTGGGAGCACGTGACGCGGTGCGCACGGTCGGCAACGCCGGCCTCGTGCCGCTGGTGGAGGGGACGGGACGCCTCGTGAAGCAGGTGCCGTCGCCCGGAACGCCCGCGCCCAAGGGCTCGAGCGTGCGGCTGGTCTTCGAGCCAGCGTCATGACCGCGGACGACCGCGGGGTCGCGCAAGAAGCCCGTTCGGCCGACGGGATGACCCTCGCCGACCTGGCGCGCGAGATCCCTGGCGCCACGAGCGTCGAGGGTGACGCGAGCGTGCGCTGCTTCGGCGTCCATCACGACTCGCGGCACGTCGATCCCGGCGATCTCTTCGTGGTGCGCCGCGGCGCCCAGCACGACGGGAGCGCGTTCGTGGAGGGCGCAGCGCTTCGCGGTGCGGTGGCGATCCTCGCCGAGCGGGGCCTCGCGCTGGCGACGACGCTGCCCGTGCTCCGCGTCGACGACGTCCCGACCGGGCTCGCGTACACCGCGGCGGCTGTCTACGGGCACCCCGCGTTCGCGCTCGACATCATCGGCATCACTGGCACGAACGGCAAGACCACCACGTCGCACCTCGTACGGGCGGCGATCGACGGGGCGCTCGGAGTACCGAAGTGCGGGATCGTCGGGACCATCGGGCACACCTATGCCGGTCGGACCATCGCCGCCGCGCACACCACGCCCGAGGCCGACGAGCTCGCGCGCGTGCTGGCGGTCATGCGCAAGCGCGGCGCGACCCACGTAGCGATGGAGGTCTCTTCCATCGCGCTGGTGCTGGGACGCGTGAAGGCGGTGCGTTTCCGCGTGGCAGCGTTCACCAACCTCACGCAGGACCACCTCGATTTCCACGGATCGATGGGTGAGTACGCAGCGGCGAAGAAGCTGCTGTTCACCGCCGCCGACCCCGGGCTGGCGGTGATCAACGTCGACGATCCCTTCGGCGTCGATCTCGCCGCGGCCGCGAAGTGCAAGGTGCTGCGCGTACGCACGAGGCCTGGCTCCTCCGACGACGGCGACATCGTCCCGCTGTCCGTCGATGCCCGCGCCTCGGGCCTCGAGATCACCGCGCGCGTCCCGGGCGGCACCGTGCAGATCGTGTCGCGCCTGGTGGGCCTGCACAACCTCGAGAACCTCCTCGTGGCCATCGGCGTTGCGAGCTCACTCGACCTCGATGCGCAGCGCGCCGCCGATGCGCTCGCCGACGAGATCGGTGCCCCGGGTCGGCTCGAGCGGTGCGACGGTCCTGGCGACGACGTGGTCACGCTCGTCGACTACGCGCACACGCCGGATGCGCTCGCGCGCGTGCTCGACGCGGTCCGCAGCGTCTCGCGCCCGCTCGACGAGGCCGGCGGCTCGCGCGCGCTCGCGCCGCGGATCTTCTGCGTGTTCGGCTGCGGCGGCGATCGCGACGCAACGAAGCGCAGGCCCATGGGCGAGGCCGCCGCGGCGCGCGCCGATGTGGTCATCATCACCAGCGACAACCCGCGGACCGAGGCTCCCGAGGCCATCGCGGAGCCCATCGAGGAGGGCGTACGCGCGTCCGGGCTCACCCGGCTGGCCGCGCAGGAGCTCGTCGGGGCCGCGCAGGGCTACGCCGTGGAGCTCGATCGCCATCGCGCCATCGCGCTCGCCATCGAGGCCGCGCAGCCGCACGACATCGTCCTGCTCGCCGGCAAGGGTCACGAGGACTATCAGGTGATCGGCACCACGAAGCGCCCCTTCGACGATCGGGCCGAGGCCCGCGCGGCCCTGGCGGCGCGGCGCACGCGAGGACTCTCGTAGTGGCGACGCCCATCCCCGCGAACCGTGCGGCGCTCACCGTCGAGGAGATCGTCCTGGCCACCGGGGGCACGCTGGTGCGCCCGGGCAGCGCGCGCGCGATCGTCGGCGTCACCACTGACAGCCGCGCGGTGGGGCCCGGCTCGCTCTTCGTCGCGCTGCGCGGTGAGTCGCACGACGGTCATCGCTTCGTGGAGACGGCAGCGGAGCGGGGCGCGGCGGCGGCGATCGTGGAGCGCGGTCGCGCGGCGGCGGTGCAGGGGAGCCTGGCGCTGATCGAGGTCGACGACGCGTTGGTCGCGTTCGGTGATCTCGCGCGCGTTCACCTCGAGCGCTGGCGGTCAGGCGCCTCGGAAGGCCACCCGCGCTGCGTGATCGCCATTACCGGCAGCGCCGGCAAGACCACGACGAAGGAGCTCACGGCCGCGCTGGCGTCGGCGGTCGGCCCCACGCATCGCACCGCCGGGAACCTCAACAACCGCATAGGCGTTCCCTCGGTCGTGCTGGGAATCACCGAGGAACACGACTTCGCCGTGCTCGAAATGGGGATGAGCTTGCGCGGCGAGCTCGACTCCATCGCCTCGTTCGCGCGGCCCGATGTCGCGCTGGTCACGAATGTCGGGCTCGCGCACGCCGAGGGCGTCGGCGGCCCCGAGGGGGTGATGCAGGAGAAGGGCGCCGTTTATCGCGCGCTCGACGAGCGCGGCGTCGCCATCGTCAACGCCGACGATGCGCTGGCGATCCGCGCCGCGCACGGCACGCGCGCCGGGCTCGTGGTCACGTTCGGCACGGCGGCGAGCGCGGACTACCGGCTCGCTGCCCGCGCGCCCGCGGAGGGCGGCGCGTCGCTCGTCACCATCGTCTGCTCGCGCGAGAGCATCGGCCTCGCGCCGCGGGTCCTCGAGATCCGCTTCGGATTGCCGGGCGAGGCCGCCGCCATCGACCTCGCAGCAGCGATCGCCGCGCAGGAGGCAGCGAGCGGTGCGACCCTCTCCGCGGCCGCGATCGAGGCGGCGCTCGCCGCGGTTCGCCTCGACGGCCGCGCCACCGTACAGCGCCTCGGCGAGGATATCCTCCTCCTCGACGACACCTACAACGCGAACCCCGCGAGCATGCGCGCCGCCCTGCAGACGCTCGCCGAGCTGGCTGGTCCTCGCCGCCGCGTGGTGGTCCTCGGCGAGATGAAGGAGCTCGGGGCGCACGCCGAGCCCGAGCATGACGCCCTGGGCGACGCCCTCGCGGCCTCCGGGGTCTCGGTGGCCATCGGCTGCGGGGGCCTCATCGACCGGACCCTCACCCGGGCGGCTGAGCTCACTTCGATGACGGTCATCCGGACCGCCTCGACCGACGAAGCGACCCGAGAAACCCTGGGGATCGTCCGTCCCGGCGACGCCGTCCTGGTCAAGGGATCGCGCTCGGTGGGCGCCGAGCGGGTAGTCTCCGCATTGTCGAGGACTTGGCCCGCCGCTGATCTTTCTGCAACGTCGGTCCTGGAATGATCTACGAGCTCCTCTACCCGCTGCGCCACTCCGCGAGTTGGCTGGGGTGGCTCAACGTCCTCCGCTACGTGCCCTTCCGCGTCATCGCCTCGACGATGACCGCGATGCTGATCTGCTTCGCCCTCTCGCCGTGGTTCATCCGCGAGCTGCAGAAGAAGCAGATCGGCGAGGTCGGCCGCGCCGACGGCATGATCCCCGAGGGCCACGTGAAGAAGCGCGGTACCCCCACGATGGGCGGCGCGCTGCTGCTCCTCGCGGTGCTCGGCTCGACCATCCTGTGGTGCGACCTCCGCAACGTGTTCGTGCTCGCGGGCACCGCCATCACCGCGGGCTACGGCGTCATCGGCTATCTCGACGACTACCTGAAGATCAAGGCGAAGAACTCGAAGGGCCTCTCGGCGCGCTACAAGCTGATGGGGCAGTTCCTGGTCGCGACCGCGGTGCTGACCTGGCTCTTCACCGCGAAGGATCACCTTCCGCCGGACTGGTGGGCGATCCGTGACCGCGTGTCGATCCCGTTCGTCGCGTTCGACAAGCACCCCATCCATCTCCCCATCTGGCTCTACATCGCCTTCGCGGTCCTGACCGTGGTGGCGATGTCGAACGCGGTGAACTTCACCGACGGTCTCGACGGTCTCGCCATCGGCCCCGTCATCTTCAACTCCGGCACCTACCTGGTGTGGGCGTACCTCTCGGGCGCCACCTTCGGCATCGCGAACGTCGCGCAGCGCTTCGTGGTCGCGAAGTACCTCGACATCCCGTTCATCGCGAGCTCCGGTGAGCTGGCGGTGTTCTGCGGGGCCATGGTCGGCGCCGGCATCGGCTTCCTCTGGTACAACACCTACCCCGCGCAGGTGTTCATGGGCGACGTGGGCGCGCTCGCGCTCGGCGGCGGGCTGGGGAGCTGTGCGGTGTTCACGAAGAACGAGCTGCTCTCGGTGATCCTCGGCGGGATCTTCTTCCTCGAGGGCCTCAGCGTCGTCACGCAGGTGGTGTCGTTCAAGCTCACCGGCAAGCGCATCTTCCTCATGGCTCCGATCCACCATCACTACGAGAAGAAGGGATGGCCAGAGCCCAAGATCATCGTGCGCTTCTGGATCATCTCCATCCTCCTCGCCCTGGTCAGCCTCGCGAGCTTGAAGCTTCGATGACGATGTCCCAACCCTTGCAGCTGGCGCTCGCAGACAAGCGCGTCGTGGTCGTGGGCCTCGGCCTGAGCGGCATCGCGGCGTGCCGCCTCCTTCTCGCCCGCGGCGCGAAGGTCACCGCCACCGACCGCCTGGCGCCCGAGGCCGCCTCGGATGCGGTTCGCGCGCTCGAGGCCGACGGCGTGACGCTCGCCCTCGGCGGCCACGCGGGGGCGCGCCTCGTCGACGCCGACCTCATCGTCATCTCCCCCGGCGTGCCCTCGTTTCCCGAGCTCGAGCTGGCCGACGCGGCGGGCGTGCCGATCTGGGGCGAGGTCGAGCTCGCGGTGCGCGCGGTGAACGAGGCTGCGACCGCCGCAGGCCGTCCCATCCCGCGCCTCATCGCGATCGGCGGCACGAACGGCAAGAGCACCGTCACCTCGCTGGTGGGCGCGCTCCTCGAGCGCAGCGGCCTGCGCATCTTCGTCGGCGGCAACCTCGGCGAGCCGCTCGCCGCGCATGCCGACGAGCCGTTCGACGTGCTGGTCCTCGAGGTCTCGAGCTTCCAGATGGAACGCGTCGACGCGTTCCATCCCGAGGTCGCAGTGCTCCTCAACATCACGCCCGACCACCTCGATCGCTACCCGAGCGAGGCGGAGTACGCGAACGCGAAGGGGAACGCGTTCCTTCGCCAGACCAGCCAGGACCTCGCGATCCTCCCCGCCACCGACGAGACCTGCCTCGCGCAGGCCAGGCGCGGCGCCGGATCGATCGTCACATTCGGGCCAGGCGGGGATCTCGACGTGCGCGCCGATGCCATCGTCGACAAGCGCAAGAAGGAGACCTACCAGCGCTCGCAGATCGGCCTCCAGGGCGGCCACAACGCGCTGAACGTGGCCGCGGCGATCGCCGCGGTCGAGCCTTTCGATCTCGACGATCTCCTGATCGAGGAGGTCATCGAGGCTTTTCGCGGCCTCCCGCATCGCATGGCCCTCGTGCGCAGCCGCGGCGGCGTCCACTGGTACGACGACTCCAAGGGTACGAACGTCGGCGCCACGGTGACCGCCGTGCGCGGCGTCGCCGAGGAGCGCGTGGTGCTCATCGCGGGCGGCCGTGACAAGGGCGGCAGCTACGAGCCGCTCGTCGCGGCGCTCACTAACAAGGGCCGCGCGGCCGTCCTCATCGGCGAAGCAGCTCCGCTCATTCGCGACGCCATCGGCGAGGTCGTCCCGGTGTGTCTCGCGGAGTCGATGGCGGACGCCGTCGTCCTTGCCGCCACGCTCGCGCAGCCCGGAGACGCGGTGCTGCTCTCGCCGGCGTGCTCGAGCTTCGACATGTTCCGCGACTACAAGGAGCGCGGTGACGTCTTCGTCGCGGCCGTGCACGGCCTCGCGGACGGCACCGGTCCGATCGAGGAAACGCCATGATCCGCAACGTGCGGCGCCTTCCCCCGGCGCTCCCTCTCCCCCGGCCCCTCCAGCTGGCGCTCCCGCTCGACGCCAAGCCTGTCGAGAACCAGCGCGCCAAGCCGGTCGACGTGGTGCTCGCGGCGCTCGTGGTCGGCCTCATCGGCTTCGGCGTGGTGATGGTCTACAGCGCGTCGGCGGTGCAGGCGACGCTGCACTACCACGACCCGCAGTTCTTCCTGAAGCGCCAGGCGGCATACGCGGTAGGCGCCCTCGCGCTCTTCTTCGTGATCGGGCTCATCGACTACCACCGCCTCTACAAGCTCACCTACCCGGTCCTGGGCGGCGTCGGCGCGCTGCTGCTCATGTGCGTGGTCGGGCTCGGGCACAGCGGCGGCGGCGCGACGCGCTGGCTCTCGGTCGGCCCCGTGCACATCCAGCCTGCAGAGATGGCGAAGCTCGCGCTCGTGACCTGGCTCGCCTATTCGCTCGCCAAGAAGGCGGACAAGGTGAAGTCCTTCACCGTCGGCTTCCTGCCGCACCTGCTGGTCGCCGGGCTCTTCATGTTCCTCTGCATGAAGCAGCCCGACTTCGGCAGCGCCGTCGTGCTCCTCCTCCTGACGTTCACGATGCTCTTCGTGGCGGGGGCGAAGGTCGGCTACATCCTCGGCGCTTCCATCCTCGGCGGCGCGTTCGGCGCCATCTCCATCATGTCGAAGCAGTATCGCTACGAGCGATACCTGGCGTGGATGAACATGGACCAGCACCGCGCGGACCTCGCGTACCAGCCGTTCCAGAGCGTCATGGCGTTCGGCTCGGGCGGCACCTGGGGCACTGGCGTGGGCAAGGGGCTGCAGACCCTCTACCTGCCCGAGGCGCACAACGACTTCATCGCCGCGATCATCGGCGAGGAGCTCGGCTTCGTGGGAATCCTCGCGCTGTGCATCGTGTACCTCGCGCTCACTGCGCGCGGTGTACGAGCGGCCTTCCGTGCGCCCGACGACTACGGCTCGTACCTCGCGTTCGGCATCTCCACGATGTTCGGCGCGCAGGCGCTCGTGAACCTGTCGGTGGCGCTCGCCATCCTGCCCACCAAGGGCCTCACGCTGCCGTTCCTCAGCTTCGGCGGCTCTTCGCTGCTCGTGAACGCGGTCGCCGCGGGCATCTTGCTCAACATCTCGCGTCAGGGCGCGCCGCGCGAGGTGCTCGAGTCCGAGCTCGAGACCCCGCCCGCTCCCGAGACGGAAGACACGGTGATCGCCGATGCGCTCGCCGCGGAGGGCCCGGCCGAGTGACGCCGAGCATCCTGATCGCCGGTGGCGGCACGGGTGGGCACGTCTTCCCCGGCCTCGCGGTTGCGCATGCGCTGACCGAGCTCGCCGAGGTGCGCGTGGTGTTCGCAGGCTCGCCGCGCGGGCTAGAGACGAAGGTGGTGCCGCAGCACGGCTACGATCTCGAGCTCCTCGACGTCGAGCCGATGATGGGCGGAGGCCCGGGCCGCGCCTTCCGCGGCGCGCTCGTGGCCGCCAAGGCCATGCGTGCCGCCACGGGCATGGTGGGGCGCCTGCGACCGAGCGCGGCGATGTGCGTGGGCGGCTATTCGGGCGGACCCGCATCGCTCGCGTGCGTGCGCGCGCGCGTGCCGCTCGCCATTCTCGAGCCGAACAGCGTGCTCGGCCTGGCGAACCGCATGCTCTCGCCGTTCGCGAAGCGCGCGTACGTCGCGTGGGCGGAGACGGCACGCGGCTTTCGCACCGACAAGGCCCGCCTCTTCGGCGTGCCGCTGCGCCCCGGCTTCGACCCGCAGCCCTATGCCGCGCCGCCCGGCCGGCGCCGGCTCCTCGTTCTCGGCGGGAGCCAGGGATCGGTGGCGCTCAACGATCGGCTGCCCTTCGCCATCGCGCGCGCGGCTTCGAGTGTCGGCGACATCGAGGTCGTGCACCAGACCGGCGCTGCTCGCGAGGCCGCGGTCCGCGACGCGTACCAGAAGGCAGGCGTGAAGAGCGCGATGGTGGTCTCTTTCGTCACCGACGTGGCGTTCCAGATGGCCTCGGCCGACCTCATCGTGGCGCGCGGCGGCGCGGTCACGGTGGCGGAGATCTCCGCGATCGGCCGCGCATCGCTGATCGTCCCGTTCCCCCACGCCGCCGACGACCACCAGGCGAAGAACGCGCACGCGCTCGCGAACCTCGGCGGCGCGCTGTGCATCCGCCAGGAAGTCGCCGACGAGAAGCGCCTCGGCCACGAGCTCGCGCTGCTCCTCGGCGACGAGGAGCGCCGGGTCCGCATGGCGCGCACCGCGCTCGAGCACGGTCATCCCTACGCCGCGCAGGATGTGGCGCGCGATCTCCTGACGCTCGCGGGCATCCCCGAGCGCCGCAAGGGTACGCCCGGGCCCAAACCGAGCGACGGCGCCACCAACGGCCACTCCTCGATGCACGTCCCGACCGCGAAGGTGGTGTCCTGATGTTCCGCGGCCGGGTTCGACACGCACACTTCGTGGGCATCGGTGGCATCGGCATGAGCGGTCTCGCGGAGATCCTCCGCACGATGGAGTTCGACGTCTCGGGCTCCGACCTCAAGCCGAACGACATCACGCGGCGCCTCGAGACCATGGGCGTGCGCGTCGACGTCGGGCACCGCGCCGAGAACGTCGAAGGCGCGGACGTGGTCGTCTACTCGAGCGCCATCGACGACAAGAACCCCGAGATCCAGCGGGCTCGCACGCTCGACATCCCCATCATTCCGCGCGCCGAGATGCTCGCCGAGCTGATGCGCGTGAAGTACTGCGTGCTCATGGCCGGCTCGCACGGCAAGACGACGACCACGTCGCTCGTCGCAACCGTCTTGCGTGCCGCGGGGCTCGACCCCACGGTGGTCGTTGGCGGCAAGGTCAACGCGCTGGGCTCGAATGCCCGGCTCGGGGAGGGCGACCTCTTCGTCGCCGAGGCTGACGAGAGCGACGGCTCGTTCCTCAAGCTGACACCCACCATCGGGGTCATTACCAACATCGACGCCGAACACCTCGATCACTATGGGACGCACGAGAAGGTGAAGGAAGCCTTCGTGCAGTTCGCGAACAAGATTCCGTTCTACGGACTCGCTGTACTATGCATGGATCACCCGCACGTGCAGGCGATCGTGCCGCAGATCTCGCGGCGCTACGTGACGTACGGCGTCTCGCGCCAGGCCGACTATCGCGCGAAGAACATCCAGTTCAGCGGGCTCTCCACCCACTTCGAGGTCTCCCGACGCGGCGAGTCACTCGGTGCGTTCACGGTGAAGATGCCCGGTCACCACAACGTCCTCAACGCGCTCTCGGTCATCGCCGTGGCCGACGAGCTCGAGGTGCCGTTCGACATCGTCCGTGAGGCGATCAAGAGCTTCCACGGCGTGCAGCGGCGCTTCACGGTGCTCGG
>JAYTBL010000765.1:0-7881 GCA_043736975.1 Polyangiaceae bacterium | reverse complement strand
ACGTGCAGCGCCTCGTGCCCTCGCTGCTCGAGGAGCGCCACCAGGACCTTGCCGATCGCCACGTCGTCGTCGACGACGAGAACCGAATCGGACGCGTTCGCCATGAGCCGAGCATACCTCAACCCGCAGTCGCGCGGACGCCGCGGACGGTGCAAGATGGTGCGGGCGCGGGCATGAGAGATTTCCGAGATTGGATGGCGCTGCTGGCGGCCATCGGGCACCTGTCGCTCGCGGTGACCGCGCTGGCGTGGGGACGGCGCAGCGCCATCGCGCGCCCGCTCGCGGGGCTGTGCTTCGTGCTGTTCGGGTGGAACTTCGCGACGCTCGCGCAGCACCTCTTCCACGGGCGACTCTTCGCCGTCCTCGACTCGGCGTTCACCGCGCTGTCGCCGCCGCTGGTCCTCGAGGTGGTCCTGCGCTTCGCGGGCGAAGGGCGCCGTCATCGCGCGTCGCGCGTCGCGGTGTGGGCGATCTTCGGGGCGCTGGCGTTCGTGGCGCTCCTCGCGCTGCTGGTGCCCGCGGCGTTCGCCTGGTCGGAGGGCACGGCCTGGCCGGCGGTGTTCCTGAGCGGCTGGGTGCCGACCCTGGTCTTCGAGATCGTGCTGCTGGTGCGCCACCTCACGCGCTCCACCGATGCGCGCGAGAAGGCGCGCACGCGCACCGTCCTCGCCGCGCTCACCATCGGCGCGACCTGCTCGACGAGCGACATCGCGCACGGACTGGGCGTCCCGGCGCCCTATCTCGGCTCGATCGGCACGCTGGCCTCGGCGGGACTCCTCGCGACCTGCGCGGTGCGCTTCGAGCTGTTCGAACGCAACGTGTCGACGCGCGCCGCGGTCTACGTGCTCGCGATGATCGGCGCGTTCATGGCGCTGTATCTGGTGCTCTTTCGCCTCTTTGCGGGCAGCGTCGCGGCCCAGGCCTTCGCGATGGCGCTGATCATGCTGCTGGTGGTGGCGGTGGCGCGGGAGCTCGCGATCGGCCTCACCGAGTCGCGCGAGCGCGCGCAGCGCCTCACCGTGCTGGGGCGCTTCTCGGCGCAGATGGCGCACGATCTGCGGGGCCCGCTCTCGGCGCTGCTCGGCGCGGCGCAGGTGCTGGAGGGGGTCGACGACGGTGAGGCCACCTCGAAGTCGTCGACCACGCGCAAGGAGTTCCTCGCGCTCGCGGTGGCGCAGGCCAAGCGCATCTCGGCCATCGTCGATCGCTACGACCGCATGGGCCGGATCGAGCCGCGCATGACGCGGGTGCGCATCAACGAGGTGGCGCGGGCGGTGGCCGGCGCGCACGCGGTGGCGAGCGAGAGCCTCGAGCTCGACGCCAGCGATCCCGAGTGCGACGCCGATCGTGACCTGCTGGAGAGCGCGCTCGAGAACGTGGTGCGGAACGCGGTGGAGGCGTCGGAGGGGCGCGGCGGCGTGCGCATCGCGAGCGCGGCGGACGCGGCGACCGGCACCTTGGTCCTGCGCGTGACCGATCGCGGCATCGGCATGGACGCCCGCCAGCGCGAGCGCGCGTTCGAGGACTTCTTCACCACCAAGGAGACGGGCAGCGGCCTCGGCCTCGCGTTCTCCCGGCGCGTGCTGGTGGCGCACGGCGGCGACATCACGCTGGTGAGCGAGCTGGGCACGGGCACCACCGTGGAGCTGCGCCTGCCCGCGGAGCAGGCCGCGCCCGGCTGACGCGATCGCCGGGATCCGAGGTCGACGAATCACCCCATCGTCGGATCCCCAGGACGATCTCCCGGCGCTCACCCCGATAACGCGGCAAAAGCGCGAGTTGAGCGATGGCTCTACATGTGCATTGCCACCGGCATGAGTCATCGCTCGCTCGCCGCGTTCCCCCTCCGCCACGCTGTCGTCTTCGCTGCCTTCGCCGTGCTGGCCAGCGCGGCCGCTTGCGCGAGCCCGCCGGATGACTCTGCGTCGACCAGCGCCGCCCTCAGCTCGACGTACACGCTCGTGGTGGGCGGCGAGACCACGCCCACCACGAGCAACAGTGGAGACGCCGCGCCGAGCACGAGCGACGCCGGCCCCGGCGGGGACGCCGACGAGCTCGACGAGCCGGCGACCGAAGATCGCGCGAGCGGAGACGGCGCCAAGGTGAGGGCGACTCGGATGCTCAGCCGCGTACCGCGGTGCGTGCTCGACCGCGGATCGTACGCGCTCGCGGATAAACCGCAGCGCTCCGCCGACGGGACCTTCTGGCATGTCACCTTCAAGTCCGCTCCCACGGGGATCGGTGGTCAGTACTGCGGTCCCTCGGGATGGGTCGAGGCCAGCGTCGTTCGCTTCGAGCAGGCCACTGTCGCTGACGCTCCCCCAGCGCCGAGCCCCCCGACGACGCGCCGCGAGAGCTGCGCGGCCGACGCGAGCTTCCGCCCCCGCTTTCTCGCTCCTCTGCGCGGTCCCGTCACCGGGCGCTTCGGCGACTGCCGCGACGGCTGCAGCCGACGCCACGCCGGGGTCGACGTGGCCGCGTCGACGGGAACGAAGATCCTCGCCCCCGAGGACGGGACGGTGATCGACGCGCGCACCGGCGCCGGCGCGTGCGGCACCGTCCTCGAGATCCGTCATCCGAACGGCTCGTCGACGCGGTTCTGTCACAGCAGCCGCCTGCTCGTCCGCAAGGGCGACTGCGTTCGGCGTGGTGAGGCGATCGCCGAAGTGGGGAACACCGGCATCGGCACCGGACCACACATGCATCTCGAGTTCTACCCGACGCCGACCGGGGGCGCGATCAACCCGGCCTCCATCTTCGGCTACTGAGGAGCGAAGCGGCCGCAGCTATCATGCGCCGATGAAGGCGCTGCGCACCCCCGACTCGCGGTTCGAAGGGCTCCCCGGTTTTCCTTTCGCCCCGCACTACCTGGAGGTGGGGGACGGGCTGCGAATGCACTATGTCGACGAGGGCCCCAAGGACGGACCGGTCGTGCTCCTGCTGCACGGCGAGCCGACGTGGAGCTACCTGTACCGGAAGATGATCCCCCTGCTCGCCGCCGCCGGTGCGCGGGCGGTGGCACCCGATCGGATCGGCTTCGGGCGCTCCGACAAGCCGGTCGACGCCGATGCGTACACCTACGCGCGCCATGTGGCGTGGACGCGCGAGCTGCTCACCGGGCTCGCGCTCGAGGGAGTGACGCTCTTCGCGCAGGACTGGGGCTCGCTGGTCGGGCTGCGGCTCGCCGCGGAGGACGAGGCCCGCTTCGCGCGTTCGCTGCGTACTCACCGGTGTTCCCCATCGGTCGCATCGTCGCCAGCGGGTGCGTTGCGCGGCTGCCGCGCGCGGTCCGCATCGCGTACGACGCGCCATTCCCTTCGCGTGCGCACCAGGTCGGTGCGCGGATCTTTCCCTCTCTCGTACCGACCCGCGAGCAAGATCCGGCGATCCCCGCGAACCGGGCCGCGTGGGATGCGCTCGGTCGCTGGGACAAGCCGTTCCTCACGCTGTTCGGCAAGAACGATCCGATCCTGGGGCGCGCCGACCAGCCGCTCCAGGCCCACATTCCCGGCGCCCGAGGGCAGCCGCACGAGCGCTTCTGGGGCGGGCACTTCGTGCAGGAGGATCGCGGCGACTACCTCGCCGAGCGCTCGATCGCCTGGCTCCGCGCGCTCGGTGCATTGCCGAGCAGCGCGCAGCCGGCGTGAGCGTCACTGCTTCGGGCGCGACCGCATCAGCTTCCTCCGCACAGGAACTGGGTGGAGAGATCGCTCTTGCGCGCCCCGGTGCACTTTCCGTTCGTGCAGTCGTCGGACTCGCACTGGCTGCTCGAGGTGCAGGCGGTGCCCTCGGGGAGCCCAGCCACGCACT
This sequence comes from Polyangiaceae bacterium, assembly GCA_043736975.1. GTDB lineage: Bacteria > Myxococcota_A > Polyangia > Polyangiales > Polyangiaceae > Labilithrix. Next base: position 4,071 of record JAYTBL010000765.1, on the reverse strand, counting down.
TCCTCGTCTGCGGGTCGCAGTTCGCCTTGTCCACGCACGACTGCGAGGAGCTGGAGCAGTCCTCGCCGATCGCCTTGCGGGCGACGCACGTCTTCTGCACCCCATCGCAGAAGCCTGCCTTCACGCACGCCGAGCTCTCGAAGCCCGAGGTGTCGCAGGTGCCGCCGATGTCCGCGATCTTCGTGCACGCGGTCGTCTTCGAGTTGCAGTAGATGCCCTTCGCGACGTCGCAGATGTAGCCGCGCGCCGCAGGCCGCTGCGGGCCGGCGTCACCGGAGCTGAAGGAGGAGCTGGTGCTCGTGGTGTTGCCGTCGCGCGTGCCGACGCACGGCAGGTCCCCCTCCTTTCCCTCGATCTCGATCTGGCAGCTCCGCGTCGTCACGCTGCCGCTGTAGGAGGACGCGCAGTTCACGTCGCCCTCGCTGGAGCTCGCGCAGTCGCCGTCCTTCGAGCAATCGGCGCCGGGCTGCGCCGTGCCCGTGCCCGCCTGCTTGAAGGCGCTCTTGCACGATGGCGACTGGGATGTGGGGTTGTCGCAGAACTCGGAGGAGCCGCTCTGCGCACGGATCTCGGCGAGGCAGGCGTTGCCCTTGGCGGCGTCGTACGTCGCTGTGCCGAGGAGGCCGCCGTAGACGGCGCGGCAGCTCGCGCCGTCGGTCGGCTTGTTCACCCGCCCGCAGCATGGCGCGGTGAGCGCGCAGAAGTCGTCGATGAAGGCCTGGGAGGTGGTGGCGCTACCGCCGCTGCTGGTGCCGGTCGTGCTGCCGCTGCACGCACCGACCGACGCGATGACCGCGCCCAACGTTCCCGTAGCAAATACGAAAGCAAAATAAGTGGTTCTCATGCCCCGGACTGTAGCTCAACGGTCGCGCTTTTCGAGCACCCGGATGGAATCGCCGCCCGCCGTCCCGCCGTCGCTCAGGCGGAGCATCCAGTCCGCGGCCTTGTCGCGCGCCACGGTCACGGGCTTGCCGGCGGCGAGGTTCGTCGCGTAGCCGGGCGTGTTGGAGAGGAGGCCCGCGCAGGTCCTGGGATCGCACGACGTGACCTGGACCCACATCCATTCCTCACCCGCGCCGCCGTCGAGGCGGGACGGGGCGGGGATGGCGAACGGGCCCTTCACGAAGAGCGTCCCCTCGCCGCCCTCGTAGCGCGCGAGGGCGCCCGCCAGCTCGCGGCGGGCGCGCGTGGCGATGGCGTCGAGCTCGGGGTCCTTGCCGGTGAACACCACGCGCGGCGCGGCGCCGAACAGCTCGGTCATCGCGCTCGTCCACGCCTCGCGCGTGGCGCCGCCGCGCGGCAGGAGCTCCAGCATCTCGTTCTCGGGATCGCCCTCGGTGCGCTCGGCGGAGGTGGTGTCGAGCGGGATCGGGCTCGAGGCCTTGGGATCCTTGGCGAGCTCCTCGGCGGGATGCCCCGAGACGCGCGCCACCTCGGCGAGCGTCACGACCGGCATCTCGCTGCGCGCGGCGACCGCCTCGCTCGCCACCACGTTCAGCACGTTCGCGAGCGACGGACCGAGCTCCATCGGCGCGCCGCGCATGGTGAAGTCGGGGCTCCCGAAGCGCACCATGCCCAGCGTGAGGACGCGCGCGGTGCCGTCGTCCTGACGATAGAGCTGCACCATGATCTGGCGCGGCGCGAACACGTTCTGCCCGAGCGGCACGGTGATCACGTGCTGCGCGAACTGCGAGGCGGTCTCGATGCGGCGCACCACCTCGTCGTAGACGAGGCCGGAGAGGGCCTCGGCGATCGCGGCAGTCGCTGCGAAGGCCGCGCGGGCCGGCAGCTGATCGATGTCCGCGACCCCACGCGCGCGGACCACCACGGTCGTCGCGCGCTCGCTGATCGATGCGCGCTCGCGCGGCGTGAGACCCGGCGCGATGGTGGGGAACGAGTCCTTCGCGGGAAGGATGTAGTCTGCCGACTTCAGCACCTCGACCTCGAAGTGATCGTGATCGACGAGCACCTTCTTCAGGCGGTCGCAGGTGCCGCCGCAGTGCCGGACGTCGAGCAGCCTGGAGATGGCCTCGCCGGTGGCGAGCTTCGCGACCTCGACCTCGGGCTTGTCCGAGAGGATCGCCAGCTCGACGATCGCCTCGCCGAGCCGCTCCAGCGCGCCCGGCCTGGGCGGCGCGAGGTCGGCGGCATCGAGCAGCGAGCCCGCGGCGCCACCATCGGCCTTCGCGGCGAAGTCCGTGTCCTTGGGCAGCGCGAGCCAGACGACCACGCCAAGACCGACCACGAGCAGGCCGAGGGCTGCGAGCCCGCCCTTGTCTCGATCCCTCTCGTTGCCGTTCCTCTGCGTCATCCGTGGTCCATGGTTTCACGCTTCGTCGTCTCCCGTCTCTCGCGGGGATGTCGACACGCTCGACACGTAACGTATCCCTGAGTTGCGGCTGAGCTGGCGCAGCGCGTCAAGCGTTTGCTAAGCTGCGAGGTCGCATGCCGCATCCCGGGCCCGACTCTCTCTATGATCCGCGCGACGAGCACGATGCTTGTGGGCTCGGCTTCGTCGTCGATCTGAAGGGCGGTCCCTCGCACCGCACCGTGGAGATGGGCCTCGAGATCCTGCGCCGCCTCGCGCATCGCGGCGCCGCAGGCTCCGACCCCAACACCGGTGACGGCGCAGGCATCCTCGTCCAGATCCCGCACAAGTACTACGAGCGCGCGCTCTACCACGAGGGCCGCGAGCTCCCGCTCGCAGGCGACTACGGCGTCGCGCAGTGCTTCCTCTCGCGCGACGAGTCGAAGCGCCAGATGCAGATGAAGACGCTCGCGGAGATCGTCCGCTACCACAACCAGAAGGTCATCGGCTGGCGCGACGTCGACATCGATCTTCGCGCGGTGGGCCCCGCGGCGCGCGCCACCATGCCGGTGATGAAGCAGCTCTTCATCGCGCGCATGAGCGACAAGAACGCCTTCGAGCGCACGCTCTTCATGATCCGCAAGCGCGCGGGAAAGATGTGCGCGAAGGGCGGCTTCGGCGGCGACTTCTACGTCGCGAGCCTCTCCTCGAAGACCGTCGTCTACAAGGGCCTCATGCTGCCAGAGCGGCTCATGGACTTCTACCATGACCTCCAGGCCGACGACTTCGAGAGCCGCCTCGCGCTCGTGCACTCGCGCTTCTCCACCAACACGTTTCCCACCTGGGAGCGCGCGCATCCTTACCGGCGTATCGCGCACAACGGCGAGATCAACACGCTGCGCGGCAACCGGAACTGGATGAGCGCGCGCGAGTCGCTGCTCGCCTCGAAGCTCTTCGAGGAGCACGTCTCCGACTTCAAGCCGATCATCCGGCCCGACGGCTCGGACTCCTCGTCGCTCGACAACGTCGTCGACTTCCTGGTGGCCGGCGGGCGCTCGCTCCCGCACGTCATGATGATGTTGGTGCCCGAGGCGTGGGCCACCCAGGCCGACATGCCCAAGCACAAGCGCGATTTCTACGAGTACCACGCGTCGCTGGTCGAGCCGTGGGACGGTCCCGCGGCGCTGGTCTTCACCGACGGCGACGTGATCGGCGCCACGCTCGATCGCAACGGCCTCCGCCCCGCGAAGTACGTGGTCACCAAGAGCGGGTTGGTGGTGATGTCGAGCGAGCTCGGCGTGCTCACGTTCCCGCCCGAGGACATCGTGGAGAAGGGGCGCCTCGCGCCCGGCAAGATGTTCCTGGTCGACATCGCCCAGCGCCGCATCGTCTCCGACGACGAGATCAAGCGCGAGGTCGCGGGAAGGCAGCCCTACGGCGCGTGGGTCGCGCAGAACAAGATCGAGCTCGCGAACCTGCCCGACGTACCCGCGCTCTTCTCGCTCGATCGCACCGAGCGGGCGCGGCTGTGGCGCGCGTTCGGCTACACGCGCGAGGACATGCGCGTGCTGCTCGGCGCCATGGCCGCGAATGGCGAGGAGCCCACCGGCAGCATGGGGACCGACATCCCCGTCGCGGTGCTCAGCGACCGGCCCGTCACGCTGTTCCGCTACTTCAAGCAGCAGTTCGCGCAGGTCACGAACCCGCCCATCGATCCCATACGCGAGGATCTCGTGATGAGCCTCGTGAGCTGCGTCGGCGGG
>JAYTBL010000764.1:0-7884 GCA_043736975.1 Polyangiaceae bacterium | reverse complement strand
CTACGCGCGGCAGGAGCACGTGGTGTCGCTCGTCGACACGCCGGGCCACGTCGATTTCACCATCGAGGTGGAGCGCTCGCTCCGCGTGCTCGACGGCGCGGTCTTCGTGCTCGACGGCGCGAGCGGCGTCGAGTGCCAGTCGGAGACCGTCTACCGCCAGGCCGCGCACCATCGCGTGCCGTGCATCGCGTTCGTCAACAAGCTGGACAAGGCCAGCGCGGACTTCGATGCGTGTCTCCGCGACATCGAGGAGAAGCTCGACGTCCTCGCGGTGCCGGTGCAGGCGCCGTGGCGGACCGAGAGCGGCCTGGTCGTCCTCGACGTGCTCACTCGTGAGCTCATCGAGGAGACCGCGGGCGGTCGCGAGCAGTGGCGCAAGCCGTTGCCCGCCGAGGCGCGCGAGCACGTGGAGGCCTACCGGCGCCGCGTGATCGAGATCCTCGCCGATCACGATCCCGAGGTGATGAGTGCATTCTGCAAGGGCCACGACGTCGCGGCGGAGGCGCTGGCGCGCGCGGTCTGGACCGCCACCGCCTCGCGATCGATCCTCGCCGTCACCTGCGGCGCGGCGCTCGCGGACATCGGCATCGGCCCCCTCCTCGACGCGGTGGTCTCGTACCTCCCGTCGCCCGCGTCCCGGGCGGACAGCCCCTCTCGGCGCTTGTCTTCAAGTCGACGCACGACCGGATGGCCGGGCTCGCGTCGGCCGCATCTTCCTCCCCGACGCCGACGCCGACGCCGACGCCGACGCTCGTGACGAGGTCGACGCGGTCCCCGCAGGCAGCATCGTGTGCGCCACCGGGCTCTCCGGCGTGCGTACCGGCGAGACCATCACCGATCCTCGCAACCCGGTCGTCCTCGATTCCATCCGCGTCCCCGAAGCGGTGGTCTCGGTGGTGCTCGAGCCGAGGACGGCGCACGATCGCGATCGCCTGGGCTCCGCGCTCGCGAAGCTCCTGGCGTGCGATCCCTCGCTGCGCTCCCACGTGGACCCCGAGTCGAGGCAGATCGTGCTCTCGGGCATGGGCAAGCTCCATCTCGAGATCCAGGTCGCGGTGCTCGAAGGCGATCACGGCGTCCTGGTCAATACTGGCTTGCCGAGCGTGGCGTATCGCGAGTCGATCGCCCGTGAGGCAAGCGTCACCTACCGGCACAAGAAGCACGACGGCGGCGTCGGGCAGTTCGCCGTGGTCGCGCTCACGCTCGCTCCAGGGGAGCGCGGGAGCGGCTTCACCTTCGTCGACGAGACGAAGGGCGGCTCCGTTCCGCGGGAGTTCGTGCCCGCGGTGGAGCGCGGCGCGCGCGCGGCGGGCCTCGTCGTCCTGGAGCCGGTGGCGGTGGTCGAGGTCGTCGTTCCCGAAGCCCACACCGGCGACGTGCTCGGCGAGCTCGCCGCGCGGCGGGCGCAGGTTCGTGACGTGACGCCTCGTGTCGAACGGGGCCTGGTCACGGTCACGGCCCGCGCGCCGGTCGCGACCACGTTCGATTTCGTGCCACGGCTGCGGGCGCTCTCCCACGGTCGCGGTACGGCCAGCGTCCAGCCAGAGGGCTACGACGTGGCGCCGGGCGAGATCGTGCGAGGTCTGGCCGAGAGGTGAGACATGAGGGGAGGCGTTCCCGGGCGAGTCTCGGGAGCGCCGACCTGATAGTTTGATGGTCTCGAACCGATGGGCCTCTTCTCGAAGCTGTTCAAGAGCAACCCGCCGCCGAAGGACGCGGCGCCTGCCGAAGCTGCGCGTGCGCCCGTCGCGCCGCCGCCGCCGCCGCCCGCCGCGGAGCCGATCGGATCGACGCCGCGGATGACGAAGGCGTACGTGCCCGAGGCCGCGCTGCCCACGCCGGTCAGCGTGCACGATCGCGAGACGGTGCCGCGCCTCGAGGCGCTGCTGATCCACGAGCGGCCCACGGTGGTCGGTCCCGCCGCGTCCCCGGTGCCCGAGGCGGCGCTGCGCCCGGTGGCGCGCACCGAGCCGATGGCGCAGCGCCCGGCGCATCCGCCGCCCTCCTCGCCGCGTACGGCGGGGATGCCGTCGTCGCAGCGGATCCCCGCCGCGACGCCCTCGGTGCCGAGGCCGATGACAACCAAGCCCAACGTGGCGCAGTCGCGCGTCGCCGCGCCCGCGCCGCCTTCCGAGCTCGCGGGCTCACGGGGCCCGGGGGTGCCGCCGCCCGCGCCGAAGGTCGCGCCTCCACCCCCTCCGCGCAGCGCACCCCCTCCGCGCAGCGCGCCCCCTCCGCGCAGCGCGCCCCCGCCTCCGGCGGCCCGCAGCGCACCCCCCGGCGCGCCTCCGCCGCTGCCCGCGCCGCCGGGCGCCGACGACCTCGACGACATGTTCGCGGCCATCGAGCGCAAGACCGATCGGCCCCCGAGCGTCGGCACGCTCGCCGTCGATCCCACCGAGCTGCGCCAGCTCTTCGGCCAGATGGCCACCAGCCACATGCGGCAGGTGCGCGACTTCATCATCGAGCTCCGCTGGGGCCCCACCCAGACCACGTGGATCGCGGTCTGCGAGTCGTCGGTCCACTCGCTGCGGCGCGCCGCGGCGGGCCTCGAGTTCACCGAGCTCGCGACCGCGCTCGATGGCTTCGCGAAGGCCATGCTCTCGCAGGAGCTCGCGCTCGCGACCACCATCGACGGCGCGGCGCGCGACCGGATCCTCGCCGCCCACGAGGCGCTGACGCAGATCCTCCCCGAGACCTTCGCGCTCGACGGTGACCGCAGCCAGCGCGAGGCCGCGATCCTCCACTCGCTGCTCGCGCAGATCCCGGACGTCGGGAAGGTCACCATCGACAAGCTGTACGCCGCAGGCCTCACCACGCTCGAGACCATGCTGCTGGCGAACACCGCCGATCTCGCGGTCACCACCGGCATCCCCGACGCGCTCGCCGCGCGCATCGTGGCGCGGTTCCGGCTGTACCGCGAGGAGATGGCGAACGCGTCGGTCGACGAGACGCGCGCCTACGAGCACGGGAAGATCCAGGAGCTCGTCACCCAGCTCCGCGCGCAGAACCTGGAGTTCGCAGAGGCCGCCGCGGGCTGGACGGACGACGCCGTGCAGCGCAAGAAGGACATCCTCCTCGCGCGCACCCAGACGATGCTCGCCGTCGACCTCCAGCTGGCGCGCCTCGGCGAGATCGCGCTGGTCCGGGAGCTGGAGCGCCTGCCGTTCGCGCAGAAGCTGGTGCGCCTCGAGGCGTTCCTCGCCGCCGCGAACGAACCGCGCTGATCGCGGTCCGGGCCGGCGGGCGGCGGCGGGGGTTGACGTTTCGGGCGTGGTCGTCGATTGTCCCCGCGCTTCATGGGGTCGTACGCGGGGTACATGATCGAGACGTTCGTCACGCTGCTCGCAGTGTGCGGCCTCGCGTTCGTGGTGCTCTACGGCGCGCGCCGGCTCGGGATCGGGCGGCCGCGCGGGCCCATTTCGCTGGTGGGGCAGCTGCCGCTCGATGCGCGGCGCGCGATCTACCTCGTGCAGGTCGGCGAGCAGGTGCTGGTCGTGGGCGCCTCGGAGGCGGGGATCACGAAGCTCGGCGAGGTCGACGCGAAGGCGCTCCCGGCGCCGGCCGCCACCGCCGCCGCGCCCTTCGCCGACGTGCTCGCGCGCGTCCTCCGCACCGCGCGCGTCCTCCCCACCGAGAAGACCGAGAAGACCGCGAAGACCGCGAGGCCCGCGCCGGTCGAGGAGACCACCGAATGACGCTCGGCGCCTCCGTGTCCAGTCTGCTCGGCTTCGCGCCGCCGCCCGACACGGTGCGCATGGACGACGTGCTGGGCAAGCCCATCGCGCTGGTCGTGGCGCTCGCGCTGGTGTCGCTCGTGCCCTTCGTCTTCATGGGCGTCACCGCGTTCGTGAAGATCTCGACGGTCCTCCAGATCGTCCGCAGCGCGATCGGCGCGCAGGGCGTGCCCTCGAACACCGTGATCATGGCGCTGGCCACGGCGCTCACGCTGATCGCGATGGCGCCGGTCGGTCAGCGCATGTTCGACCGCGCCTCGCCGTTGCTGAACAACCGCTCCGGGAAGGAGGACTCGAGCGCGCTCATCGAGAAGGGGCTCGACGCCGTGCGCGAGCCGATGCGCGAGTTCCTCGAGAAGAACTCGAGCGAGAAGGAGAAGACTCGCTTCTTCATCGTCGCCAAGAACGCGCGCACCGAGGCCGAGCGCGCGAAGCTCGGGCCCACCGACCTCACGGTGCTGGTGCCCGCCTTCGTGGTGACGGAGCTCACCGAGGCCTTCGCGATCGGCTTCCTCGTCTTCTTGCCGTTCCTGGTCATCGATCTCGTGGTGGCCAACGTGCTCCTGGCGCTGGGCATGCAGATGCTGAACCCGACGCAGGTGAGCCTGCCCTTCAAGTTGCTCCTGTTCGTCGCGATCGACGGCTGGGGGCTCTTGGCGCAGGCGCTGGTCTCGGGGTACAGGTAGCCTCGTGCGGAAGATCGCCTGTGCCCTCGCGTCCGTGATCGCGCTCCTCGTCGGATGCGGCGGCGGCTCTCACGCTCGCTCGGACTGGCGCCGTCCGCGCCCGTGCACGACCGACGACGACTGCAGCGGCGGCAAGTGCGTGCTCGGCGAGGGCCAGACGCAGGCCGCCTGCACGGGCGGAACGCTGCCCCCGCTCCCGCCCGCGCCGGGCACGGATGGCGGCGCGCGCCCGCCCGCTCCGTCCATCCAGCCCGCTCCCTCCATCCAGCCCGCTCCGGGAGACATCCAGATCTGATTGACATTCCAGACGGCGCGCGTAGAGTCCGCCGCCGCTGCCCGCCCGTTCGGGGGTGGCGAAGTTAGCACTGCGTCAGGGGCAATAGCTCAGCTGGGAGAGCGCTGCGTTCGCAATGCAGAGGTCAGGGGTTCGATCCCCCTTTGCTCCACCCTGATTCACCGGTCTCGTATAGCTTAGCGTCAACGATGTTCAGTCCTGGCGCGATGCTGAAGGCCGCCGTTGGCTATGTGAGAAAGAACCCCGACGAGGTGGTTCGCCAAGCGGTCAGCGCCACAGGGCTGACCTTTGGCGTTCCGCTTGCGACGTTGCGGTGGTTCGCCGGCAACCTGAAGGGCAAGAAGGCCCCGAAGGATGTCGAGATCACCAGCGCTGCCCCGGCGCTCCGCTTCAGCGCCATCGTGGACGCGATGGGCACGCCGGTGCGCGCCTCGGCAGCGATCAAGATCGACGAGGTGACGATCTCGCCCGACTCCCTGCGCATCGCCATCCGCCTGCGCGAGGTGAAGCTGGTGCTCGCCGGCGCGCCGGGCGACTCACCGGTCTCGACGCTCATCCAGTCCGGCGCGCTCGACCTCTCGAAGCCCGGCAACCTGGTGAAGTTCATCCCCAAGAAGCCTGCCGCGGTGGTCGAGGCCGAGGGTGACCGCATCGTCATCGACCTGATGAAGGTGCCGAAGCTCGCGAACGACAAGCGCCTCAAGAAGATCCTCTCGATCCTCTCGCCGGTGCTCGGCATCCGCGCGATCGAGACCGACCGCGATCACCTTTGGATCAAGCTGCGCGCGACTCCCGCGGGCCTCCCCGAGGCGCTCGGGAAGCTCCGCGCGGTTCGATGACCGTCGCGGGGAAGTCCCCGCTCGGCATCCTCACCGTCGCGTTCGCGGCGAGCGCGCTGCTCGTCGTGCTCCAGACGGTGGTGTTCCAGCTGCTGCCCTACGACTCGCCGTTGACGGGCACGGTTGCGGTGGCGCTGCGGGCCGGTTTTCTCGCGGCGGATCTGGCGGCGCTGGTCGGGCTGCTCGCGCTCCGTCCGCGCCTCGGACCGGCGCACGCGCTCGCTCTGATGGGCGCGGCGCTCGCGCTCGGGGGCGTGATCTCCGGCGCGATCGGTCTCGCGGTGAGCGCGATGGGATCGAGCGCGGCGACGCTCGCGTCGCTCGGGCGTCCGCTGAGCAGCGCCGAGCCGATGTGGTCGCTCGGCGTCACGTTGCTCGCGTCGCTGGCGATCGCGTCGATCGCGCGGCTGCCCGCCCGCCCGCAGGTCCGACGCCTGGTGGCGGCGATCGGCGTGCTCGTGGCGCTGGCGATCGCCTTCCGCATCGGGCGCCTCGCCGTGCCGGGTCCGCGTTCGCTGGGGATGGCCTGGACGTCGTGGTCGCTCGAGGTGGTGCGGCCGGCGCTCGTGGGGTGGCTCGCGTTCCTGACGGCGCGCGGAGCAGGCAAGCAAGCCGCGGCGCAGGCCGAGCCCGAGGGGCCGTATCGCGTGGCGGGTCAGGGGGCGCCGGCGGTTGCCCCAGCCGCGAGCGGTCCTGCGGCCGCCGCAGCATTCGGCAAGGCGGCGCGCGCGCTCGGGTTCTATCAGACGATCTTCGCGATCCGCCTGGCCGCGGGGATCTTCCTGCCGATCGCCATGCTGATGGCGTCGGCGATCCTTCGCGGCAGCGCCTTCGCGCCGCTCGCGGTCCTGCTCCTCGTGGGCATCGGCGTGAGCGGCCTCGGAACGATCTCCGCCTTTCGTCTCCTCGCGCTGCCGCGCGCCGCCGAGGCGCGCGGGCTGGTGATCGGCGCCGCGCTGGCGATGGGCCTCGCGATGCTCGTCGATGCCCTGATCGGCCTCTACGGGATCTACAGCCTGTTTGCGGGAGGACGCTACGCGCGCGATCAGAGCGTGGCGTCCGCGCTGAGCGTCGGGTGGCCGATCTGCGTGCTCCTCGGCGGCGTGGCGCTCGGCCTGGTGGCGAGCGCGCTCGCGCGCGTGGGCGAGCTGCTCGCGGGCGAACGGCTGGTCGCGCGGGCGCGCTGGACGCAGGCGCTCGCGATCTTCAGCGGCGCGCTACAGACGGGAAGCGTCCTCGCGGTCCTCGGCGCGACCTCCGGGCGCTCCGCGAGCTCGTCCACGCCCGGGTCGATCCTGCTCTTCGGCATGGTGCTGCTCACGGCGGGCGTCAGCCTCGCGACCTTGATCGTGCACCTCATCACGATCGGCGGGGCGCGCGCTCACTTGCAGCTGTCGATGCAGCCGTCACCGTCGGCGTCCGCGGGGCTCTGACCCTTGATGCAGTCGCCGAGGAACTCGGAGCACTTCTTGCAATCGTTCTCGACGGGGGTGGGGACGCAGGCGCCGGCGGCGGTGCAGCTGAACGGCTCGTCGGAGCCGGCGGGCGAGCAGTCCACGCCGCACGCCTTGCCCTCGCACGCGGCAGAAGCGGTCGCCTTGTTGCTCTTCGTGGCGGTCTGCTCGTTCGCCAGCGGCGAGACCTCCGAGGTGCAGCCGGCGCCGATCCCCACGGCGAGGGCCGAGGTGACGAGGAGGGACGCGAAGGAAGGGCGGCGGGAAGAGCGGTTCGAGGCGTTCATGCCCGTGAATGTCGCGTCGGGGGGCGAGCCATTTGGGGCGCGAAGAAAAAGGTCAGCCGCCTTCGTCGCCGGCGTCGGTCGGGTCGCCCAGCGGCTCCGCGTCGCCGGCCTCGATGCCGCTGTCGAGGGGAGGAGCCGTGCCGAACCCGGGCGTGCCGGGATCGCGCGGCTCGGCCACGGTGAGCGGCGCGGTGCAACCCGCGATGGCGAGGAGCGCCAGGAGCAGCGTTCGCGCGCGCGGCGTCACGGAGGCCCGAGATCCGTGAGGAGGGAGCGCACCGCGGGAGCATAGGGGCTCGAGGGGAAGGTCGTGAGGTAGGACCGCGCGCGGGCGCGGGCCTCGTCGGTGCGGCCCAGGCGACGGAGCGCGCTGATGCGCAGGTACTCGCGCTCCTGCGTCAGCTCTCCGCGCGGGAAGCGCTTCGCGTGCTCGTCGACGAGAGCGAGCGTGAGCGCAGGGTTCGAGGCGCTCGCGGCGCGGGCGCGGGTGACGATCGCGCTCTCTTCGGAGAGCGGGTCGGCCGATGCGGATGCGCCGGAGGGAGCGGATGCGGTGGGATGGGCGGAGCGGGGCGCGAGGGCGGAG
>JAYTBL010000763.1:0-3190 GCA_043736975.1 Polyangiaceae bacterium | reverse complement strand
GCGGGCCCGAGGTTCCCGAGACCACCGGCCGCACCTCCCAGGCCGTCAGCGCCGCCGTGAAGGCCGCCTGCGCCTTCACGTACACCGCCGTCACCCCGAGCGTGCCCAGCGGCTTCTCCGGCTCCAAAGGGTTCGCCGGAGCCGGCACCGCCTACGCCGACGTCACCGGCGACGGCAAGAGCGACACTGTCGCGGTCACCGCGCTCGATACCGTCACGACCTACGTCGGTAGCGGTGACGGCACCTTCACCGCCGGTCCCGCCACCACGCTCCCGCCGCCCGCCTCCGGGAAGGTCTTCGTCGGGCTCGGCATCGTCGCGAGCGGCGACTTCGACGGCGACGGGATCGCCGACGTCGTCGTGGTCTCCACCACCGCCTACGCCTCTGCGCCCGGCGGGACGTGGTTCGGTCGCTTCGTCTTTCTCTACGGATCCGCCGGCGGCACGTTCGGATCCATCGTGCAGACAGCCGACGTCATGACCAGCGGCGGCGGCACCAACATCCACATCGCGCGCGACTTCGACGGCGATGGCAAGGACGACTTCCTCTACGGAAACTTCGGCTCGCAGACGATCATGTTCGCCAACGCCGGAAGGACGTTCGCTGCCGCGAGCAGCGTCGGCAGCGGCAACCCCGGCGGCGTCACCTCGCTCGGCGGCACGCCCGCGTCGCTCTTCTTCTTGTCCTCGCCCACCGCGAAGAAGCTCACCTGGCCCGGTCGCGCGAAGACCACCGAGACCCTCCAAGGTCCGTCCGTCACCGCCGAGGTCACCGGCGATCTCGACGGCGACGGCAAGCTCGACATCGCAGGCAAGTTCGATCCGATGCCGAACACCTCGATCAAGATCGGCACCGTCGACACGGCGAGCGCGACGAGCACCTTTTACGGTTTCAAGGGCTACACGCAGCTCTTGATGGCGGCGGACGTCGTCGGCGACGGCAAACAGGAGCTCCTCTACAACGACTCCGACGTGGCGTACGCCGCATGCGGATACGTGCCGGGCGCGACGGATCTGGTGGCCGCGCCGCTGGGTATTCCGCTCCCCTACCCGACGTCACTCGTCCGCGCGGGCGACCTCAACGGCGACGGCAAGGCGGACTTCTTCACCAGGAAGAGCGGCGTGCTCGTCGCCGCATACCTCTCGGGCCCGAAGCCCGCGACGCCCGGAGGGCAAGTCACGCTCACGTCGACACCTCCGCCCGTCACTCCGCCCGGAATCCCCGGCGACGACGCTGGCCCCACGAAGCCCGGCAAGGACGGCGGGACCTCTTCGTCCTCGGGCAATCCCGAACCCGGCGCCACCCCCGACGAACCCGGCGCGCCCGCCTCGACGAGCACCACCACCACCAGCGGCTGCTCGCAGACGCCGAGGAGCGCCCCGTTCGGTGCCGCGGCCCTCGCTCTCGTTGGCCTCGCGCTTTTCGCGACCGCGCGACGCAGGCGGCCGTCGCGGATGCATCAGTAGTGCGCGAGCGCGCATCGTCGAACTTCCCTGCGTTTGACACCGACTGGGACGTCCCCGCCTTCCAGCGCAAGGGCCAGTGAGCCAGTGAGCCGGAGCTGTCAGCCGACGCAGGTCAGCTCACCGCCGAGGATGCGGTTGCACTGCGCGATGGATCGGATGTTCGGCGCCACTTGCGCCGCCTCGCCCGTCGCGAGGAGCGTCGAGGTGGCCGGCGGGCGGCGGGGGCTGGCTCAGCTCGATCTCACCGAAGCAACGATCGGCCGCTCGGATCGAGAATATCGTCGTAGAGTTCGGCGATCGACACCGCGGCGGTGAGGGTCGGGAGCTCGAACCTGTCCGCGTCGCCGTAGGCGTCAGGCGCCGAGTGCCAGCCGCCATCCGTCATCCGTGGTCCGCCGATAGACCTCGACCCTGCGTTCGTCCTGGGTGGCGAGCACATAGGCTTTCAGCGAAGGCAGCGACTGAAATCGATCCGCTTGTCGCCGTCGTCGTCTCCCTCGCTGCTCGGTGACAACACCTCGATCACGATGACCGGGTTCGTGGTAGCGGCACGTCGCGAGCGGGAGGCGATGGAGCTCGTCGTTCAAGCGCGCGCGGTTCGTTTCCGGTGAGGCGCTCGATGTCCTTCTGCTAGAGGCTCTCGAGATCGCTCTCCGCGATCTTCAGGGAGACGCCGGGGAGGGCGCGGACCTCGGCGGCGGCGAGCTCCACGATCACGCGCGGGCCCGCTCCGGACTGGAGCACGCGCAACTCGGCGCCCGCCTCCAGCTGGCCGATCGCCGCCGCGACGCCGCCGCGCTCGGCGTAGAGCGTGGTCGCGTGGATGACGCGGGCGGGCTGGCCCTTGACGGTCGAGCCGCGCCCCGAGCGACTGCCGCCGGGGCCGCCGCTGCCCTGGGGAGCGCGGCTGACCAGCGCGCTCGGTGTCCAGCCCGCGATGCGGATGCCGTGACGCGCTCCGCGGATCTTCGCGAAGCCGGCGCGCTCCTCTTCGACGACGACGAAGACCAGCAGCGGGCCGGCCTCGAAGACGACGGAGCCGCCCGGTGCGTCGTGGAGGGCGACGCGACCGACGTGGGCGCGCGCGGCTTCCTGGTCGGGATCGAGCGCGCGCTCGTGCTGGTCGTCGTACGCGAGATCGGCGCACGGGAGCTCGAGGGCGCGCTCCTTCGGTGCGTCGAAGGGTAGCCTCGCGACGGCCTGCACGCGCGGGCCCTCCGCGCCGGTGACGCTCACCAGGTAATCGGGCTCGAGCCACACGTGATCCGGGACGAGCGCGGTGCGGCGGCGGACGCGGAAGCGCGTCGCGCGCAGGAGCGAGAAGCCCGCGAGGCGGAAGCTGCCGGGGCGCTCCAGGACGAGGCGCGCCCGGCCGTCACCTTCCGGCGCCGCGAGATCGGACCAGCGGCCGTGCAGCGTGTAGCGGCCCCGGCTCTCGATGCGCACCAGCGCCTCGACGTCGGCACGCGCGCCGAAGAGGAGAAGATCCTCCTCGACGTGGAAGAAGAGCCGGTCCTCGGGCTCGCCGTCACCCTCGATGGTGCAGGCCGGGGCGGGCTGCGGCGCCGGCTCGAGGGCGCCAGCGCTGGTGGGACCGGAAACCGGGCGAACGTCGACGACGGGTGGGCGGGGCGCGACGCGCTCGACCGGCGCCCCACAACCGAGCGCGAGCGCGAGCACGACGACGGGCAAAACGCGACGCATGCACCGTGACCGTAACACCC
>JAYTBL010000762.1:0-3197 GCA_043736975.1 Polyangiaceae bacterium | reverse complement strand
AGCCATCGCCGGTAGCGTGGAAGATGGCGCGTGCGCGCAGGTTGTAGTGTCGGGATTCCTCGGCGCGACCGAGCTCGCTCAGGAGGAGCCCCATGATCGCGAAGTTCGCGCCCTCGGGCCGGGGATGCCCCGCACCTTCGAGGAGCGCGGCGGCCTCCTGGGCGGCGGTCCAGGCGGCGTCGAAGCGACCCTGTTGGCGGTACCGGACGCCCGCCATGAGGCGCCCCTCGGCCTCGAGCAGGCGATCGCCGGTGGCGACGCCGAGGTCGCGCGCCGCCTCGAGATCCGCGAGGCAGGCGGCGGTCTCGCCGCGGATCCCGAACGCGTTGCCGCGCGCCACGAGCAGGCGACCGCGGACGTCGTCCTCGCCGGCGAGGCGGGCGGCCTCGATCGCGGCGGTGTACATGGAGACCAGCTCCTCACCCGAGATCTCCGCCTCGATGGTGGGCTCGAGGTGGAGGACCACGCGCGCGAGGTCGGAGGCCTCGTCGCGCGTGAGGGTCGCCTTCTCGCGCAGCGCCCGCTGGACGAGGAGCAGGTTGTCCTTCTCGGCGGCGAGGAGAGCGCGCGAGCGGGTGTCGCCGTCGCGCGCGTAGGCCTCGGCGAGGGCGCGGGTGCGATCGAGGTAGTAGCGACGATGGCGGAGCGCGAGCGCGTTACGGCCCTCGGTGGGCGCGGCGGCGGCGCGCTCCGCGGCGTACTCGCGGATGCTGACGTAGAGCGAGAAGCGGGTGCCGCCGGCGCCGGTGCCGCTGACGGAATGGACGAGCGACTTGTCGCGCAGCGCGGCGACGACGTCGAGCACGGGAGGTGAGCCAGCGACCTCGCCGAGATCGATGACGCGCTCGGCAGCCTCCAGCGAGAAGTCGCCGGCGAAGATCGAGCACTGGACGAGCGCGGCGCGCTCGGGCTCGCCGAGCATGCTCCACGACCAGTCGATGGCGGCGCGGAGGGTGGCGTGACGGCTCGACAGCTCGCGGGCGCCGCCGAGAAGCGCGCCGGAGCGGCCTTCGAGGCGGCGGCGGAGCTCCGCGGGGGCGAGCACGCGGCTACGGGCGGCCGCGAGCTCGATGGCGAGCGGGATGCCGTCGAGCTCGCGGACGAGCGCGGCGACCTCGCCGGCGAGGGATTGGTCGCTGTCGTTCCAGCCGCCGGCGGCGCGGGCACGCTCCTCGAACAGCGCGACGGCCTCGCTCGCGCGCAGCCGGGCGACGTCGCGCTCGCCTGGGGGGGGCAGCGCGAGCGGGAGGAGCTCGATGACGGACTCGCCGGTGACCCCGAGGCGTTCGCGTGAGGTGACGAGGAAGCGCGCGTCGGGCGCCATGGCGCACCATTGCTCGACGGTCCGCGCGGCAGCGCGCGGGAGCTGCTCGAAGTTGTCGAGGACGAGGAGGGGAGCGCCGGCGCGGGCGATCACCTCGGCGAGCTCGTCGATGCGGGTCGCGAGGTCGACCTGGGCCGCGAGGCGGAGCCCGAGCGCGCGGGCGACGACGGCGCAGAGATCGGAGGCGTCGTGGGCCTCGGTGAGGTCGCAGAACCAGACGCCGCCGCTGGCGAGGAAGGGCGAGCCGCGGAGCTCGGCGTAGCGGAGGGCGAGGCGGGTCTTGCCCATGCCGGGGGGACCGACGAGAGCGAGGAGACGGACGCCGGCTCCGAGCTGGCGGTCGATGGCGTCGAGCATGCCGCCCCGACCGACGAAGCGACCGAGGGGCGGCACGAGGTTCGTCTGGCGCAGGCGCGCGCGCATCGGAGGAGCCGGCGGTTCGACGACTAGCGCGAGCTGGTGCTGGTGACCGGGAACACGAGCACGAAGCGGGCGCCGCCGCCCTCGTCACGCTCGGCGTGGATCTCGGCGTGGTGGTTGTCCATGATGTTCTTCACGATGGACAGACCGAGCCCCGTGCCACGGCCGTCGACCTTGGTCGTGAAGAACGGCGCGAAGATCTGCGCGAGGTGATCGACCGCGATCCCGTGCCCGTTGTCCGTCACCATCACGAGGAGGTGCTTGCCGTCCTCGGTGAGCTCGCTCGAGACCACCAGCCGCCCGCCCTCCGCGGGCATCGCGTGGCAGGCGTTCGTGAACAGGTTCACGAACACCTGGACGAGCTGCTCGTGCATCCCGCGGACCGCCGGAACGCTCTCCGCGAAGCGCCGCTCCACCTGCGCGCCGTGCTGCGCGAGCACGTGCTCGCAGAACGCCAGCGCCTGCTCGATCACCGTGCGCAGCGAGACCGGCACCGGGACCTCGCTCGACGGCCGGGCGTACGCCACGAGATCGCGCGTGAAGCGGAGGATGCGGCTCGCCGACTCGCCGATGCGGCGGAGCCGCTCCAGGCTGTCGCGGTCGCCGGTCTCCCCCTGCTTGCGAATGAGCCAGTCGGTGTACGCGACGATCGACGTCAGCGGGTTGTTGAGCTCGTGCACCACGCCCGCTGCGATCTGGCCGAGGCTCGCGAGCTTCTCGGCCTGCACCATGTGCAGGTTCAGCGCGCGGAGCTCCCGCGCATCGGAGGTGGCCTTCGCGTGACCGCGGGCGAGGCCGAGCCCGCGCCCCATGGCGAGCGCTGCGCGACGCACCACATGCATCATCGGTGAGTCGTCGTCCTCGAGCTGCGGATCGTCGCTCGCGAGGTGGAGGGTCGACCCGCGCTCCACGTCGAGCACGCGCTCGAATTGGAACCCGGGGAAGAGGCGCGTCGGGTCCATGCCGACGCCGCGCCGCTCCTCCCCCTCCGGCGTGTACTTGAAGAGCTGCTGCTCGACCGGCCCCGGCGTGCGCGGCCCGCGCAGATCCGAGGAAGACGACGGCGGCGCGTCGGGCAGGAGCGGCGGCACGAGGCACGCGCCGACTCCGCACTCCGGAAAGATCTCGCCGAGCGAGCGCACCATGAACTGCACGACCGCGGTCTCGCCCTCGCCCACCGGCATCTCGCACGCGGCCACGACCAGGCGGTCGAGCCACGCCGCCTCCACGTCCACGGTGCTCGACGACACCACCGACTCGCGACTGATCGGCACCGACGACACCGTGACGCGCTCCTGGCTCTCGGTCGGCATGCTGCTGGTGCGCACGATGCCGCTCGCGTCGAGATCTTCGAGCTCGGCGCGGCTCATCGGTCGGGCCCCCGGTCCGCTTCCGCCACCACCGGGGGATGCGAGGAGCGTTCGGGGGAGGGCACGCCCTCTTCGCTCGCGCG
>JAYTBL010000761.1:0-7904 GCA_043736975.1 Polyangiaceae bacterium | reverse complement strand
GCCCACGAATGCGCAGAGCTGGCACCTGCCATCGGCGTCGGTTTGAAATCCGCACCTCGCGCAGGGCGCCATCCGTTGGAGACTGACACCGGCAACGTCGCGCGGCAAACGCCGGGATCGCGAGGTGCCTTCACGCCGCAGACGCGCACTCACCAGCGCGCCAGCTCGCGAGGAGCGCGCAAGCCTCCGCGTTGGTCGGCAGCCCGAGCCCGCTCGGCGGCTCACCCTCGATGAGAGATGCCTCGAGCGCCGCAAACGCCTTCGTCCGCGCGGCCTCGACGCGGTGGCGCGCCGCCGGCGAGAGCTGCGCGCAGAGCCAGGCGTCGATGCGCTGCGAGAGCGCGGCATGACGGAGCTCGTCCCGCGTGATCGCCGAGAAGAACGCGCGCAGCTCGGCCGTGGGCGCGGCCTCCGCCTGCCACATCCCGATGACGACGCCGAACGTCTCGCGAACGCAACCTTCGACGGCATTCTCGATCGCGATCGCTTCGAGATCGGAGGTGCGGCTCTGGACCGGGGGCCGCGGCGCGACGACGACGGCACCGTGGCGCCGCGCCAGCGTCCTCGCCATGCGTGCGTGGCGCACCTCGTCGTGACGTGCGACGTTGCACGCACGGATCAGGCTGCGCGGCGCGTCGAGCGATCTCAGATTGGCCGCCAGGAGCGCGAAGGCATCGACCGAAGCTGCTTCGAAGAACGCCATGCGCGCGAGATACGCAGCGGCCGTGTCGCCGAGCGGCGCCTCGCGATCGTCGAGCCCGACATAGCGCCGACCATCGACGGCGCACGGGCTATTGCAGACGACGTCGTAGATGCAGGAAGAATTCGTGCAGCGCGGCTCCTCCGTGCACGACGACACGGAGCGACCGCAGAGTTTCGAGCAGAGGTCGGGCGTCCCGACGCCGCCGTCGCCGAAGCCACAGCTATCGAGGTCCCCGCGCAGGGGGAGCGAGTAGCTCCCGCACACCGGCGCATCGACCGTCTCCGCCACGCGGCAGGGACCATTGCTCGAGTCGCCCTTACCCGCCTCGGAGAAGTCCGTGAGCTGGCCAGTGCCCGAGGTGCACGCGGTCATCACGGCGATCGGAACCGGCGCGGCGATCGCGGCAGCGATGAGGTGGCGGAAGAGCCGGCGAAGGGAGGCAGGATGAAAAGTGCGCGCCATGCTGCTGCACAGGCAAAGACGGTGCCGCCAGCGACGCCCTACTCACGCGCGGTTTTTTCTGCGATTCGCGGTTGCAGGCGCGGTCGTGCGGTCGTGCAGCGGCGCAGTTCGGCACAACCAAGCGGCCCATCACCCGTTCACCAGTAGGTACGCGGGCCTCGACGAGCGCGTCGTCCTCCCGGTCTACGAGCTCATCGCGGTGGTCGTGCAGGCCGGCTCCGGCGCCGATGGCAAGTTCCGGCGGCGCGTCGACGACGGGACCGTCGAGACCTACCTCCAGCGCGCCCGCGCCGGGAAAGGGCTCCTGCTCCTCAACATCCAGCCCGGCGTCTCCGACTTCATGACCGAGGTAAAGCACTTCGAGAAGTGGCTCCAGGAGCCGGACATCGGCCTCGCGCTCGATCCCGAGTGGGCGATGAAGGCCGGGCAGAAGCCGGGCAAGATCTTCGGTCAGGTCACGGCTTCGGGCATCGACGAGATCGGCGCGTACCTCGCGAAGATCGTCGCCGAGCGCGCGCTGCCCGAGAAGGTCCTGGTGTTCCACCAGGTCAATCGCTGGGTGGTGAAGAACGAGCCGACGCTCCAGCCCCATGCGGGCGTCGTCGTGATCAAGAGCGTCGACGGGCTCGGCCCCAAGGGCGCCAAGATCGAGACCTACGACAACCTCATGAAGCTGATGACGCCCAGCACGCACGCCGGCTTCAAGCCGTTCTTCGACGAGGATCGGCGCAACGGCGGCGTGCTCATGACCCCGAAGGAGGTCATGGCGCTGAAGCCGCAGCCCGAATACGTGATGTACGAATGAGTGACGTCCATGACGAGCTTGGTCGTCGACGGCCCGACCACAGTGTTGGCCGGCGCGTCCATTCGATCGGTCGAGGATCCGCGTTCTTTCGGCGGATCGTGATGGACTGCGCCGTGCATCTGGGTCAGACCGCGATGGTCCGAGGCCGCCATGTCCACGTCGCCCACCACGACGCCCACCACGACGCACCGCTCCCGCGGCTGTGGAGCGACTCGCGTGACGAGGACGAGCCGACCAAGAAGGTGCCCGACTGCCTCCTCGCGTTCACGCTCGCCTGCGAGGACGCGCTCGACGTCGGCACCCAGCCGATGATCGGGGCGCCGGTCCACCCCCCGAGCGGCATCGTCCCCGCGGGAACGCTCGTCGATGAAGCCGCAGCCTCGGGGCCGCGCGAGGTGATCCCGCCGCCGCCGCGCCGACCGGATCCGCGGTCGCTCGCGTTCGCGGCGACCCTCGACGCGTTCGCTTTCACCGACATTCCGTTCCTGGCGACGGCCGAGAACGACGAGCTGCCGGCGCGGCGGCCGAGCCAATTACGTGCGAACATCACGCAATCGATGGGCGCGGCGGTCATCGCGCTGGCGGCGGTGCTGGTGCTCTTCGCGCTGGGCACCAAGCCGCGGGTGGTCGTGGAGCCGGCGGCGCGCACCGCCATCACGGCGCACGCGCGGGCCGGTCGCAGCGACCCCTCCGGCAGCGCGCGCGCCCCGGCCACGTCGCGCGTCACCGCTGTGCGTGGACCTGCGCCGCCGAAGGCGCCCGGCCGCATCATCCGCACGTCGCCGTTCTGATCCGTCGTTCGCGGGATCGCTCAGGGGCAGGGCGGGCCGCCGTCGGCCCACGCGAGGTAGCTGGTGCGGAGCTGCGCCGAGGCGTCGATGTCGTCGAGGATGGTCTGCGCGTCGACGTCGGCGCCTGCATCGACGAGGGAGCCGGGCGCGAAATCGTGGAGGTACTCGCGGGTGACCATCACCTCGACGCGATTCTGTGCGCTGCAGAGCTGCTTCCGGAAGCGATCGAGGCTGGCCGGATGGGTGCGTTCGCACGCCGCGGTCTCGCAGTCGAACGACTCTACGTCGGCCCAGACGTTCACGATCGGAGGGCGGTCGACCAGCGCGGTGCGTAGCGACTGGTAGTAGACCCTGGCGCGATCAGGGCCGGCGTCAGGCGTGGTCGCCACGCCGTCCCGTACGAGCACGTGGCTCACTCCCGTTGCCGCCAAGACCTCGCGAAGGATCCTGGCGGCGACACCGGGGTCCCCCGACTGCGCAGTGATGAGGGTCGAGTAGGCGACGTTGCGCTTCGCCGTCGAACAAGCGCGCGCGGAGTCTCGAAGCAGATCACCGAGCTTCGCGCGACCTTCGTCGGTCAGGGCATCGCTGAGCTCGGGCTCGTGCGTGATGTAGCAGCCGATCTGCTGGCTCGCGTTCGCCGCCGTGAGTGCGTCGGCGATCTTCTGGCTGACCGCCTGAGAGCACATTCGAAGCTTGTCGATGATCGCCATCGCTGGGTCGAGAGCGACGCCGCCCGGGTAACAGACACTGAACGCGGCGTCCGGGCCCAGCAGCGCGGCCATCGGCTTTCCCTCGTATGCCGGAGCGCGATAGGTGCCGATCAAGATCTCCGCGTCCGCGGCGCCGACCTCTCGCTGCAGCGCGACGGCAAGCGCGACACGGTCAGCGACGGCTTCGCCCATCGCATCGGCGCTCGCGTCGATGATGATCGTCGTCGCTCCGATGCCCTTGAGAGACGCCACGAGCGCGGCTCGGTCGACGTTCCCGGGGGGCAGCGAGACGAGCATGCCGCGAGCGCTCTTCACCCTGGTGGAGAAGGCGGCGGGCGGCTGCGGGAGATCGGGCAGGGTGCAGCGGACGAGCGCGCCGGCGAGCGCGATCGAGACACCGAGGACCGCGGCCACCGAACGAAGACGCATGCGCGCCTCGAAGAGAGCACAGGTCGACCGAGCGCGCACGCGGTAACGGGGACGGCTCGAGTGCGCGCGAGAGCCCGAAGTCGCTGGTGCTCGCGGAGGTGTGGCTCGTAACGTGAGGCGACGTGCGTTCCGCCGTTCAACCTCCGGGAGCCTGCGAAATGTCCGTGCTCGTCGCGTGTGAAGATTGTCAGCGGCACGTCCGCAGTAGCGAGCGCGACTCGCCACCACCTCACGCGCCGCGCGGGTGGCGTTCGCGCTCGCGAGCGTTGCTACGTTGAGCGCGTGCTACGGCGGTCCGCCGCCGAGCGCGCTCGACGCCGGCACGACCAAGCCGCCTTTTCCCTGAGACTCGCAGGAGCGCACCTTCTCCTACCAACCGGAGGTGGCTCGTGATCCTTTTTCCTCACCCCCTCGGGCCCGCCTCCTCGGGAGCGAGGGCTCCGCGGAGAGTCTTCGGGACATGATCGGCTCCTAGCTTCGTGGGGAAATCGAGCCGGCCTACCGGGCTCGTCCGGGCAAGGGGGAGCGAGTGGCGAGCTCGGATCACTCACGCGTGTCGATTTCTCTGCGGTCACTGCAGGCCGCAGCGGACCTCGAGCGGCGACGTGCGCGTGTTCGCCGACGTCGGCGATGCGCCGCGACTGGCCCGCTTGCCGTCGCCGGCGTCGAACGCGATCGTGTGAGCCGCGCACGCGAGCTCGGTGAAGTCACCGTGGTGCAGACCGGTGAGCGCGCCGTCGATGACGATCGAGGCGCGCGGCGCCAGCGGACAGCTCAGGTAGACCGCACCCCTGCAGCTCGCGGCGGCGGCTGACGGCGCGGCGCTCGCTGCCGTGATCGGCCGCGCCGGGGCGGCCGGCCTTCGCGCAGGCGTCGCGATCCGCGTGACCGAGGCGACGGGCTCGGTTGCGCTCGTCACCTCGTTCACGACCGAGGCGGACGGCGCAGCGAGAGCCGAGGGCGCGGGGCCCGGCGCGGGCAACGCCGATACCGATGCCGACGTCATCGCGGTCGACACCGGCGCACGCCCACGCGCGAGCCACCACATCCCCGCCGCCGCCGCACCGCTCAAGACGATCAGCGCTGCGCCGCCGCCAATCCACGCGCCACGCCCCGAAGGCGGCGCGGTCGCATCCATGCGCCTCACGGTCGGCGCCTGCGCGGAGTGCATCGCCGGCGCGCCTGCTCGGTGCGAAGCACCACCCGCGCCGGGAGTCACACCGCCTCCACCCGGCGCCCCGGCGCCGAGCGCGCTCGCGACGTCGATCGGGACGCTG
This sequence comes from Polyangiaceae bacterium, assembly GCA_043736975.1. Lineage (GTDB taxonomy): Bacteria > Myxococcota_A > Polyangia > Polyangiales > Polyangiaceae > Labilithrix. The sequence goes on along the minus strand of JAYTBL010000761.1, from coordinate 2,724 downwards.
CCGGTCGCAGTCGCCGTGGCGTCGAGCGCCGCGGTATGGAACTCGCGCACGGTGGTCTCGGCGCCATGCGCGATGACGATGTCGATGCGGAGGAGCGCGTCGAGCCGTCCCACGGTCTCGGGGACCTTCTTGCGGAGCGGTACCAGGTACTCCACGAGGCGCCGGCGCGGATCGCGTTCCACACGCGAGGCGAGGGCGCGACCCACCGCCTCGGTCATCGCCACCGCCGACTGGAAGCGTTGCTCGCGATCGTACTGGGTCGCGATCTCGACGATCGAGTGCACGTCCTCGGGCAGCCCGGCGGAGATGGGGAGCTTCTGCTCCGAGAGGAACTGCACGAAGTGGTCGCCGGCGAGCGGGCTCACACCGGTGAGGAGCGTGTGGAGCACACAGCCCAGCGAGAAGACGTCGGCGCGGCGATCCACGCGACCGGTGACCGCCTGCTCCGGGGACATGTAGATCAGCGTGCCCTTGGTGGTCCCCGCCTCGGTCTTCTCGATCTTGTCCTTGGCGAACGCGATCCCGAAATCGGCCAGCTTCACGTCGCCGTCCCACGAGATGAGCACGTTGCCCGGGCTCACGTCGCGATGGACGATTCCCAGCGCTTCACCCGCGGCGTCGGTCGCTTCGTGGGCGGACGCGAGCGCGTGGCCGATCTGCGCGACGATATAGAGCGCGATGTCGACTGGAAGCTTCCCGCCTTCGCCGCGCCTCACCAGCGTCCGCGCGTCGACGCCGTCGACCAGCTCGAGGACCTGGAAGGGGGCGCCGTCGACCAGACCGTAGTCGAGGACCGACACGATGTTGGCGTGGTGCAGGCGGCTGGCGATCCGCGCCTCGTCGAGGAACATACGCGCGAACGAGGCATCCTCGTTGGCGGTCGCCAGCATCCGCTTGATGGCCACGCGGCGCACGAACCCGGCCTCGCCGAGCGCTTCGGCCTCGAGCACCTCCGCCATGCCGCCACTGCCGAGACGGCGCATGACGCGATATCGCCCGATGTTCGACACGCTCGAACATAGTACCATCGGCGTTGGATGAAGGAGACATGGCCCGGCCGCACGCGAAGGCGCGCGTTCCTCGCGGCGGCGGCTCTCGCCACGACGGCCACGATGGGCTGCAGCGGGAGCAGCGGCCCGCCGCCGGCGGTGGCGCTCGTGGTGCGTGGTGAGTCCGCGCCTCGCGTCGAGGCTGCAGCGCGCAGCGCGGATCTCGGCGTCGACTTCCGCGTCGCCCAGCCTCCCACCGCTGGCGCGATCGAGCCGGGCGCCGCCGCCACCCCCAGCGCCGCCGAGGTCGAGGCGATGCTCGCGTCGGCGCGCGCCGAGTATGTATCCGGCGAGCTCAGTCGGGTGCGTAGCTGCGCGGAGCGACTCGGTGACCCCAACCTGGTCTGGTCGTCGCTCGCGCGTCGTTCGCGCAGCACCGCGGCGCGCGTGCTGCTGTGGCGGATCGCGTGCGCGTCGATCGCGCGTCGGGACGCCGCCGAAGAGGCAGCGCGCGTCTTCGGCGCGCTCGCGCTCGAGCTCCCTGCCGAGGTCGAGGCGATCCCCGTGGAGGCGCACAAGATCCTCACCGCTGCGCTGCACGCCGCGGAGATCGCGCCGAAGCGCGAGCTGCTGGTTCGTACCACCGGCGCCGATCGCGCCGTGACCGGAGCCCAGGTCACGATCGACGGGCGTCCCGTGTGCACGTCGGAGTGCGTGGTGACGCTGGGGCCGGGCGATCACCTCGTGCAGGTCGACAAGGACGGCTGGACGCCCGCGTCGCGCACGGTGCGGGTCGTCGCCGAGACGCCGCGGACCGACGCTACGCTGGCGCTCTCGCCCGCGCCGCCGGCGCTGGCCGGCGCGCAGTGGGCGCGCGCCTACGGTCCTTCCCGCGGAGGTGCCGACGGCAACGAGTCGATCGCGCTCCTCGCGCAGGCGCTCCGCGCGCGCACGCTCGTGTTCCTGGAGGCCGACGCGCTCGGTAGCGGCGTCCGCGTGCGTGGCGCGCTCGCCGTCGACGGAAACGTGGAGTCGCGCGCCGAGGGGCGCGGCGAGGTCGACGGTTCGTCCTCCGACGTCCTCCGCGAGCTCCTGGTGAAAGGCGGCGTGGTCGAGAACAAGAGCGTCTTCAAGAAGCCGCTCTTCTGGATCGCCGCCGGCGCGGTGGCCATCGCGTCGTCGGCGGTCACCGCGTACATCCTCTACGATCCGGGCTCGCGCACCGAGGTCAAGACGCGATGACGCGCGCTCGTCGCTCTGCGCGCCCAGCGCTCCTCCTGGCAGCGCTCGCTCTGCCGGCGATCGCGTGGGCAGTCGCCTCGTGCAAGCAGGAGTCGGTCTCCACGGTGACCCTCGATCTCGGTCTCGACAACCGAGGGAGCGCCGGCTTCTCGTGCACCGAGGGCGCGAGCGACGGATGCGGCGGCGCGCTCGGTTGCGTCCTCAAGCCGACCAGCCGCGAGACGCAGCTAGCCTGCATCAACGCGGCGTGTCTGCAGAACGGGGCCATCGATCCCCAGTGCGCGAAGGTCACGCAGTGCCTGCGCAGCGACGGCGGAACGGTCCCGGAGTGTTACAACGCGACGTGCGGCTCCAAGGCGCCGCTCATCGAGCGGGCGACCGATGGCAAGGGCGGCGCCGACGTGCATCTCCTCGTCGAGTACATCGGCCTCGGCGGAACCCCCGGGTGCCGCGCCGCGGAGCTCATCGGATGGTGCAGCACCCACGCGTGCCG
>JAYTBL010000760.1:0-7906 GCA_043736975.1 Polyangiaceae bacterium | reverse complement strand
GGCACGATGCGCGGCGGGCCGCCGTCGCCGAAGAGCTGCCCCACGAGCTCCTGCCCCGCGGCGACGCGCATGCCGACCTCGCGGGCCAGCCCGTCGCGGGCCTCGGAGTGCCGCAGGAAGGCGGTGGGTGCTCTGCAGGCAAGGGCGGCGGTGGTGCGGGGGGCGGGGGCGGCGCAGGCGGCACGGGGGGCGTGAGCGCCGGCATCGTGCGCAAGGGCGGCACGCTCGACGGTACGCCCAGCGTGAAGCGTGGCGCGGCGGGGACCTGCGGGGCTGAAGGGCGCCGGCGGCGGGTCGGTGAGCCCGGCGCCGCCGGGAGTTGACGGCGCGCCTGGTCGCGATGGCGACGCCAATGACGTGATCGTGATCAATCGAGGCTCGTCGCGCTCACGGACTGGTCGCGGGCGGCGCGACGCTGGAGCTGCTATGAAACGGCACTTCGAAGTCTCGCGTGCATCTGCAGAAACGTTGCCGTCAGGGGTGAATTCATGGGGTCATGTCTCGATCACGTTCGCCCACGCTCCGCAATCCCCGCAATCCGGGCTGGCACGATCGCGTTGTCGCTCTCGTGCATCGCGGCGCTCGCGGGAGGGAGCGGCTGCACATCCTTCGGTTCTGACGACGGTGGTTCCACTCCTGCGTCGAGCGGCGGATCTCCCGCCAGGGACGGAGGCACCGACCCGGTCAACGGTGTAGGGGTGGTGCCGTCGTTTGCGTTTGGCCCCATGGGTCCACCGCAGCGCGTCGTCCAGGGATCAGCCACGAAGCTCACGCTCGTCGTGAAGCGTAGCGAGAGCTTGACGGGGGCGATCGCCGTCACCGCGAGCGGGCTTCCGACCGGCGTGACGGTCGAGCCGCTCACGCTCACGGGGACGAGCGGTGAGCTCGTCGTGAAGGCCTCTGGCTCTGCAAAGCAGGGCCCGTTCGAGCTCACCATCGACGCTGTCTCGGGGACCGCCCGCGCCACCGCGAAGCGCGCGCTCGTCGTCAGTGGAACCCCTGGCACCGTCGATACGACGTTCGGCACGGGAGGAAGTGTCGGACTTCCGAGCGCGGTATCGGATCTCATCGCGATCCTGGTCTCGGGCAAGGACGAGATCGTTTCGGTCGCTGGATGCGCGTCGCAGGTTTGCGTCGCGCGCCTCGGGCGCGATGGCGCCGTCGATGCGAGCTACGGCGGCACGGGCGAAGCAAGGCTCGCCATTGCGAAGCCGCGGGCGGTGGTCCTCGCCCCGGACGGACGGGTGACCGTAGGCGGCGGGGTGACGGGAAGCGGCTACGTTGGTCGCCTCACCGCCGCCGGCGCACCTGACGCCACGCTGTCGTCGACAGGCGTTTTGCCGCTGGCGAACGGCACGATCGAAAGCGGTACGCTGGGAGCGGTACGTGCCGTCGCGCTCGGCCCGAACGATTCCACGTACGTTGCTTTCGACAGTGCGCAGTACTTCATTGGCTTGCGAAGGTTGGACAAGAACGGCGTGAGTGACCAGGGCTTCGGTGGTGGCCTTACCCTCTTCCGCTGGAGCGACCGCGCCGAGACGACGGGACTGTTCGTTCGTCCGAACGGCACACTCGTGCTTTCCGGCGTGGACAACTCGAGCAACGGCTTCCTGCACGGCTATGGCATCGCGCAGTTCGACGGGGCGACCGGCGCGCTCGATCCCGCGTTTGGAGCGAGCGGGCGAAAGTCTTTCTCGGGTTTCGGCAGAGTCGGATTCGAGCGGCCTCTCTCGATTCTCTATCCCGACGGTCGCGTCCTCTCTGCGTTCAGCACCGACGGAGCGCCGGACACCCTCGTGCTCTTCGCCGCAAACGGCCAAACGCTCGATTCGAATTGGGGTAGCGCCGGCGTGGCAAACCTCTTGGGCACATTCTCGTCGCCATCGACGCTTGCTCGGCAAGCGGACGGCAAGATCTTGCTCTCGGCAACGAGCGCCAAGCTCGCACGCTATCTTCCCAGCGCGAGTATCGATGTCACCTTCGGTGCGGTGGGCCTCGTCGACCTCACGACGACCTGCGGGCCGATCGGTGCGCTCGCCGTGCAGAGCGACGGACGGATCCTGGTGCAGTGCCGGGCGGCGGCGGGCGGCGGCGCGACGTTCGTACGTCTCTGGGACTGAGCGCACGCGAAGCTCAGAGCCGGCGGATCGGGCCGTCCTCTGCCGGACGTGACGTCGGCGGCGGAGGCGCCGCGGTTCCGTCCCCGCTCGGGCGGTGGGGCGCTGAGCTGCCCTCGCCCCGCAGCCTTGGCGGAGGCGTGAGCGGCGCGGTCGCGACCGCCGCAGTCGCTGGCGGCGCCGCCTCCGCGGAGCCGCTCTGCGATGGTACGGGCGCCGGCACCTCGTCTCGGCCCATCCTCAGCGCAGGGGCGGCGACTGGCGCGGCGGCGGAGATGGTGGGGGCTGGCGGCGTGGCGTGCCTCGTTGCGACCGGATCCCTCGTCGTGAGAACTGCCACCACGAACCCCACGGCCAGCATGGACGCGCTCGCGCCTCCCCAGAAGAGCCATGGCGGCACGCCCGCGCGCCGCCGCTGCGGCTTCACGACGGTGGCGAGGTCGGCGCGGCGCGGCACGGCGCGCGCAGGTCGCGGCTCGCGCGGCGAGCGCTCCGCCGCGCGCGTGGCGGGATCCCCGGCGTAGTACTCCACGAACCCTGGGCCTCCCGACGGTACGGAGCGCGCAGCGCCGCGGGCCGGTCGATCGAACGCGGCGAGGAGATCCTCCGTCTCTCGCCGCTCCTTCTCGAGCTCGGCCTCGAGCGCCTCATTCGTGGGAAACGGGTCGATCTCTGGGCCCTTCGCGCCGGTCACGTTTGCGCCTGCATCCTCATCGGGTAGTAACGCACGTCATCAGCGTCCCGCGCTGGTTCTCTCGGCGGGCGCGAGCGCGGTGCAGCGCTTCGCACAACCCGTCTCACGGTGGGACAGCGAGCGTATCACGGGTCGGCGTGGTGCCAACGGAGACCGATGCGCCGCCCCCGTGCGCGCTCATCTACTCATCTACGTCAGGGGATCTGGCTCTCCGCGAGAGAGACGCCGTCGATCGCGGGAAGCACCTTGCCGGGGAGGCCGCCAACGGCGTCGCGGCGGAGCTCCGGCTGGCCTGCGCCCGCCGGTCCGGGCACGAGCTCGCTGTCCGTGATCGTGGGTCGGGCATTTCCGTAAGCGAGCGCGATCGACGGTCCCGGCGCGCCGTGGCCGCCGCTTCCGCCGTTTCCGCCAGGACCGCCGGCTCCGCCGCGACCCGAGACCCTGGGCATCGATCCGAAGGGGCGTATGATCCCCAGTCCCCCGCTGCCGCCCGGGGTGCCAGCGCTGCCCAGGTTGCCCTTGCCGCCGCGCCCGCCCGCCGCGGACTCGATCCGTACGCGATCGAAGGTCAACGTGCTGCTTACCACGAACGCTCCGATGCTCGCGCCGCCGCCCGTGGCGGGGGTACCAGCCTGCCCTGCGCAGCCCCCTGCGCCGCCGCCGCCGCCGCTCGCCGTGTTCCAGAAGGTGTCGGTCGGCGTTGACCTCAACGTGCCGACCTCGTCGAACGATCCGCGAGGCGAGCCGCCGCCGCCGCCGCCCTGGCCTGGCCCCGCCGCTCCGCCGGCGGTACCGATGCCGCGCGAGAAGCCCGTCGCCGACAAGGACCAGGCGCCGTTGACGCCATCGGGGCCCTCCGTGCCCGCGCCCCCAGCGCTCCCGTTCATGCCATATCCGTAGCCGGTCGTCGGGGACGTGTTGCCGCCGCCGGCGGCGGTCGCTGCCGTGGCAACCAGGGCGCGCCCGCGGAACTCGTAAGGGCCGTTCGATTCGTAGCCGGAGGCGTAGTGGCGCGGGTCCCCGCCGACTCCACCGGGTCCCCCATTGGGGCCGACCGCGCAGATCGTGGCGCCCCCGGGTCGGCCCGGGACGGTCCGGGAAAAGTTGCACACCGACAGAGGAATCATCGGTTGAGGGCAGGTTCGACTCGTCTCATTGGCGCCGTCGGTTCCGTCGGAGGTGGCGTTGGTACGGCTGTTCAGGGGCGCGTCCGTGCCATCGGTCCCGGGTGCGCCCTTGCCGCCGTGCAGCAGCGCCTCGGCAAAGACGAGGTTCGAGCTGTCGCGGACGTCGACCGCGATCGACGTTCCGGCGGTGTCGCTTGCCTCTGTCCCGTCGAGATCGGGGGCCCGCAGCTCGAACCCCTCGAGCCGCGTGGCTTGCTTGAGCCCCCGCGCGATGACCGCGGGGCTGAGCGGCGCGTTGACGACGGCCTTCGCGGTCACGCGGACCCAGGGCGTCTTGGTGCAGTCGTAGTACCCGTAGGCCGACACTCCGTCGAGCAGGTCCAGGTTCTCGGCGTAGGGCTCGGCGCAGGCGAACACACGGACCCGCCGGTCGCGCGCGAGCTCGAAGGCTCGCTTCAAGGTCTTCACCGGGCTGTCGACGGAGCCGCTGCCGCCTTCGGCGCCCCGCGACGACGAGACGAAGACGCCGTCGATGGGGGTTCCGTCCAACGGCGGAACGGAGTTCTGCTCCGGCGTGCCAGGCGGCGGCGGCGCGGGAGCATCGGTTCCTGGCGCGCCATCCGACGAGAAAGCCGTGCAGGCGTAGAGCATCGTGGAGACCGCACCGACAACGACGAGCGAGCGCATGGGCCTTGTTCCGTTCTGCAGAAAGACGGCGCTTCGCGGTGCGCGCGCGCGTTCGCTGTTCGTTCGGCCGCTCGCGCCGCCGCTTGCCTGCGATGGTCCCTTGATGAGTGCGTTGCGCATCGATCACGCCTCCCCCCGTTGATGAACCACATCCCGCCGCAATCCGCATCCCCCCCAGGGGGTATTGTGCAGGCGACGAAGTTGTGTATCGTTCTCATGGTCGGGATCGCGCCGCGTGGAACGAGGCCAGGCTCGTCGACCCGAAGGTCTCGGCACGCACCTGGGGTGCCGTCGCGGGCGGTCTCGGGTGCGCGGTCGTCGCCTACGCGGGGCTCTACCCACGGTTCGACCGGGGCGAGCTCCGGCACGTCCTCGCGCTGAAAGGGCGTTCGGGCGCACCGTCTTCCTCGCGGGCCTGCTGGGGACGGCGTCGACCATCGTGCGTGCGGCGCTGCTCGCGTCGAGCCACGGCGGCGAGTTCGCGATGCTTTGCATGTTCGGCGTCTTGTTCGGCGCGCCGACGGGATGATCTACGGACTGCCGCTCGGCGTGCTCGCCGTGCCACGGAAACGTGCAGGCGCCCACGCACGCCGCGAACGATGCCGCCGCGCGCGGCGCCGGCCTCTGGCTGGGGGCGGCCGGGCTCGTCGCGCTTGCCTGCAATTGGCCATCGCGTTGCTTTCATGCAGCCGCGTGAGCACGGTCGATACACTGCGGTGTGCTGCATCGGGCTTCCGGATGCGCTAGCTAGCCTGCGCGGATGAGTGGGCTTTGCCGAAACTTTCGCGGTGGACTCGCGGTCCTGACGGGCGTCTGACTGGTCAGAACAGCGGCTGGTTGCACGGGCTTCGACGCCGACCCTGGGCCGCAAGACGACGGCGGCCAATCAATCGCGGAAGATGCAAAGGTTGGACCGGATGCGCAGCTCTCCGACGGTCCGTCGAAGAAAGAGCCAGAGGCGTCGGTGGATGCGGGACCGCTCACCTGCAGGGGCAGAACGTTCGGAACTCCCGTGCGCGTGGGCACCGCGCAGATCTCCGGTGCGATCGCGACGACCATGTGGGGGCTCCGCGTCGTCGGTCCGAATGCTTACTTCGCCGCCACACCCGCGGCTGCAAGTGAGCAACAGCTGTTCCGAGCAACGTTCACCCCTGGGTGGGCGGCGGGACGCCGGCCGCGTGATCTGGCGGTCTCGATTGGTTCGGGCGGCGCGTTCGCGGCGGCCACGGGCATTTCAGGGATCAACACCTCCGCCGATGAGACGGACCCGTGGCTCGTCGGAAAGCCAGCGGCGAAGGCGATGTATTTCGGTCGCGAGAATGGGGCAGGCGCGATGGAGATCTGGCGCTCGACAATCAGCGGGACGGCGTTCTCAGCGCCTTCGAAGGGCGCTGTTGGGTGCGCTCAACTGAGCTGCGGCACGCCAGTGGTCACGCCCGAAGAGAGCACGATGCTGTATGCGTCCTGGGCTTCAGGAGGGTTCGTACCGAATGTTGTCGAGTCGGCCCTGGTGTCGGCGGGCGGCTGGACGGCAGGTGCTGGGATCGGGCATCCGGAGCTCGGCATTCACTACCCCTCCTGGGTCTCCGACGACGGCTGCGAAGTGCTGCTCGGCGGCGGCAACATCTCGTCGATCAACGACATCTACTACGCTCGGCGCACCCCACAATGACGCGCCGGCGGCGGCATCTTCAAGGACCAATCGGGAGCACGCGCCAGCCTCCCGCCGCGATGCACTGATCGACCCTCTCGTCCCGGACGAGGTAAAGGGCCCGCAGCTGACGGTCCATTCCTATCGGGATCTCGATGATCGAAGCATCCTCCGGGAGATCCTCGACCGGCGAAAATGGCACATACCGAGCGACGACTGCCGCACGCGTGTAGTCCGTCCAGAATCGTTCGGGATCGCTCCTCCTCCAGGGGTGCAGCACGATGTTGACGTGTTGCCTCACGAGGTACGCGAGCGTGGCCCATCGCCGGTGGCCCGGTCGGGTTCCTAAGAGCACGCCGTGCCGGGCCACCCACGGATCACTCAGCCCGAGCATGTCGATGGTGCGCAGATCCGAGTAGTAGGGGATCGCGCCAGCCGCCATGGTGCCGACAGTAACGTCGCGGTCGCAAGTGAAAGCCTGGCGCAATCCACGCCCAACACCGCCCCAGTCCTGATCGCGCTCGTTGATGTGATCGTCGAGACCGCGAATCGTCTCGACGATACCCGGGCCATCGACGAGGGGTGTGTCCCTGAGCCTGAAGTAGAGTAACCCCGAGCTCACGACGGTTGCCGAAGCGGCGACCCAGACGACCCTCTCTCCACCATTCGAATGGAGCAGCCAGGCGACAACCACCATCGCCATCGGGAGGATGGGGACGAATGGGCGAAACTCCATGAAGTCTCCTCCGACGGTGACGATGTAGAGTGCCCACACCACGACGGTGAACATCGTCGCATTCACCGGCGACGGTGCCGTTCGAAGCGCTCGCCGTCCCAGGTAAAGCGCAAATACAAGGATCGGAATCAATTGATAGTGCGTCAGGAAGCTGACGAGATAGCTCGCGCCGGCACGCAAGACGGCACCATCGACCCCGCCGGTCTTTGCATGGTACGTGTTCGGCAGGAAGGCGCGGAAGACGACCCAGGAGAACACGGCCATGCCGGCCGCGAGCACGGTGAAAGGCCCTGCCGCGGCGAGCGTGAGCTTGCCCGAGCGAGAGCTTCGCGCCTCGCGTAGCATCACGATCATCAGCGGCGCGATCAAGATCACGCTATCGAGACGCGTCCACAGCGCCAGTCCGGCGGCGGTCGAGGCGCCTGCGAACCAGCGGTCGCGCGAGTGCGAGGCACGGCATCCTCGAGTCACGCACCACGCGGTCAGTATCGCAAACATGGCCTGGCTCTGCGTCTCCATGCCTCCTGTTGCGTAAGCGTTGAACGACACATTCAGGCCTAATCCGACAACGACGGCGGTGCCCACGCGGTCTGCCCCGGTAAGCTCGGAAGCGAGCTTTCCGGTCACCACCAACGTGACGACGAAGCAGGCGACGCCGAGCGCTTGAGACAGCGGCACCGGCTCGATACCGAGACGGATTCCCAGAGCGATGGCGAGCGTCCACAAGGGATTTGTGAAGCCCTGGATGGCGAGCTCTCCCACATTCCAGACGAGGCCGTGGCCTGCAGCGAGATGGTGCGCGTATCGGAATGAGATGAAGGCATCGTCCTGGATGAATCGGTTGCACCACGCAAGGATCGACGCGAACACCGTCGCGCCGACCCGTAACCACCG
>JAYTBL010000759.1:0-3200 GCA_043736975.1 Polyangiaceae bacterium | reverse complement strand
GATCCCGTCGATTCGCTGGGCGATGGCAGCCCGCGAAGAGATCCGCCCGTAGTGCCGCGTCTGGCTACCAGAGGTTCTTTCCGTCGATGCGCGGCGGGGACGCACCCGGGCGTCACATCGGCGTGACGGCCTCGAAGGCCGACGGCGGGACCTCGGGGCCGGCCTCGATGTACGGATAGCTGCCGCCCTGCTTGCAGACCCCGTTGAAGATGTTGTACGTGGGGCCGGTCTTCGAGGCGCCCCGGGCGTAGAGGTGGTTCACGGCCGGGCAGGAGATTTCCTCTCGCGTCGACCCGATGTACTTCGCGTCCTGGCAGATCGAGGCGTAGGCGAAGTGCACGGGCTTCGTGCAAGCGGGATCCGAGTACGTGTACGTACCGTCCGTAGCGCTGGGGAGGCAGCGGCGCACTCCATCCGCGGCCACCTTGATCGTGCATGCCTCGTTGCGGACGGCGTCGAACCACCCCGTTCGCACGGAGGCGCTGCCGCTCTCGAGGGCGACCGGCCGGAGCCGCGCCGTCGACGTCGACGTCGAGGGCTTTGCTGCTGCGGCCGGGAACGTCGCGGCGCCAACCTCGCCGCCGATGGGGTACTCGCTCGTCCCGAGCGTGCCGAACGTCATGCACATGGTGCCGTTCTTCAGGTAGCGAGGCCCCGCCGTGGGAGCGCCGAGCTGCCGGATCGTCTGGCGCGGGTCGCAGACCGGAGTCCCCTCCTTGCTGGCCCCGAACTTCGAGGCCCCGCACGCCTCTCCGCTGGCGCGTGGGCTCGTGCATGCCGCGTCGCCGAAGCCGTTCCCGCCGAGGCGAGCCGCGTCGCGCGGAAGGCACCGGATGGCGCCGTCCGCCGCCTTCGCGAAGTCGCACGGCACGTCGTGGGCCACGTCGACGAAGGACTCGATCCCGCTCGAGCCGTCCGCACCCGCGATCATGTTCATCGCGAGCTCCTTGCCGAGGACCTTCCTCGACCGCGTTCCCTTCACGAACGTGGCGGGCGCGATCTCGCCGCCGTCGGCGTAGAAGTCGAGTGCGCCGTTGTAGGAGCTCGGGTCGGCGAGCTTGCAGCTCGTCAGCGCCCCCACCGCAGTGATCTGCACGCGTTTCGGGCAGCCGGCGAGGTCGCGTCGAACGTACTTCGGCGTCCCGCAGAGCTGGCTCACATGCGCGAGCGAGAGGAGCGTTTGACCGGCACAGTTGCTGGTCGCGCCTGCGCTCGGGCCGGCGTTGGGCAAGCACCGCAGCTCGCCGTCGGAGGCGGGGCCGAAGGAGCATTCGGCCCCGAGCTGCGCATCGAACCACGCCACGAACTCGCGCTCGCCGCTCGCCGTCTGGTTCCAGTGCGGGCGGAGGCGCGTTCCGGCGACGTGCTGCAGCCCGGCTTCGATCTCCACGCCCGGGACGGGCGTTCCGCCGGCACCACCGCCCGCACCCGCACCGGAGGAGCCTCCGGGATCGCTGCCTGGAGCCGCTGCGCCTGGCGGCGCGCCCGGCTCGCCCGCTGACCGCCCGTCGGGTGACGCGCTCTCGTCGGCGTCTGCGCTGCTGCAGGCCGCGGCGCTGGTGGCCACGACGAACGCGACGAGGAGGCCGGCACGGCCGACGATGCTTCGAGGGGTGAGTGTGGCGCGGTCCATGCGCGCTCTCGACGCACACCGCATACCAGCGACGCACCCACCCGAAATCGCGCGAATTCGCCGGTCGGCGTGGATCTGCCCGCCCGCCGCCGCCGCGCGCTTCCCGAACTGAGATCCCGATTGGACGGGGGCCCCGCGGTCGCGCGTGGGCTCAGGGCGCGAGGCGGAGGGCTGTCCTGGAACACCGTGACGACCTCTCCACGGATGAATCGACGGGCGTGGTCTCGTCGGACGTGGATGGTCGCGTCTCATCGGGCAGTGTCCGTCGCCTTGGTCGCTCTCGTGCCGCTCTCGTTGCCGGCTCGAGATCGGTGATGCGGAGCCCGAGCAACGGTTCTGCGAGGCGTTGATCCCCGCGCAGATAGGCGAAGCCTGCGTCCCGCTCGACGAGCTCGCGCCTTCGTCGGTGCGCTACGTCTGCGTGCAAGGCGCGTTCTGCAACTCCGCCACGCACACGTGCGACGCGTTGCCGGTCGTCGGCGAGACGTGCACTCCGTGGATCGCCAGGCGCCGGGGCAACGAGCAAGGCTACGGCTGCGCCGAGGGCGCGACCTGCGTTTCGAGGACCCGCGTGTGTGTCGCCGGTCCGAGCGAGGGTGAGGCGTGCAACATCGCGGCGGCGAGCGCGCTCGGCGATGGCGATGGTGCGCTGTGCGCACCTGGGCTTCGCTGCACGGGCTCTTCGGTCAACGGAGACTCGTACCGCTGCGTGCGACCGACGAAGCATCGAGGAGAGACGTGCGCGCGTGATTCCGATTGCGACCGGGGGCCCTGCGTGAGGGCGGTCTGCGAGCCGGACGGCGACACGATCGGCGACGTCGGCTTCACGCTCGCGTGCCCGTGAGGGTCGTCGTGAATCGTGCTGCGGCGCCGCGAGAGCTCCCTCGTTCACCTCGCACATCGCCGACGCGATGGGCGTGCGCTGCATGACGATGAGGCACTCCGGGCACGCGACCGCGACGGGCTCGTGCTTCTTGCGCTGCTTGCCGAGGCCCGCCTGGAATCCGATCTCGAGCAAGGTGCGATCGAGCACCGAGACGATGCGGCGGCTCGCTTCGATGTCGGCGAAGACGCCGCCACACTTCTCGCAGCAGCGCACGTTGGGCGCACTGTCCGCGGCGATGAGCGTCTCGCGGCAACGCGGGCGCGTCGATGGGTTGCGGTCATCGCGACACCGACCTTCATGGTCGCGGTCTGCCACGCCGCCTTGCCGCGTTCCTCGACGACGACGTCGTCGAACCGCGGTTGTCGCAGCGCGCTGAGGACTCGACCGTCGGGTATGGAGAGGAGCATGAGCGCGGAATCGGGCTCATCGAAGGACACCGCCGCTGCGTAGGCGCCCTCCGGCGACCCATGGAGGAACGGCTTGCCGCGGTCCTTGGACAGCTTCGGTGTGGCGACGCAGAACGCTCGGCGAGACCGGGGCGGCGGCATCGTCGGTCGCAAAGAGCGCGTACTGGGTGTTGTCGTCTGGCTCGCACCGCGGTGTCGCGAGCGAGCGCGTACGCACGCGGCAGGAGCCCGCGGCGCAGGTATCGGCGGCGCAGCGCCTGAGCGAGGTGCTCGA
>JAYTBL010000758.1:0-3200 GCA_043736975.1 Polyangiaceae bacterium | reverse complement strand
CGATGTCCTCGTACTTCTTCTTGGTGCCGAAGTACCAGACGAACAGCGACATCGAATAGCGCATCTTCTCGACGCGCGAGTCGGTCCATTTCCTGCGGTGCTCGGGCTCCAGGAGGTGGCGGTAGGTCCAGGCGGAGTCGGCGTTGGAGACGACGATGTCCGCGGCGACGACCTCGCCGGTCACGAGACGGACGCCCGTCGCCCGACCGTTCTCGACGCAGATCCGTTCGACCTCGGTGTTGCAGCGGAGCTCGCCCCCCTGCCCCTCGATGAGCTCGACCAGGCCGTTGACCAGCGCGCCGGTGCCGCCCACCGGGAAGTGGACGCCCCATTTGCGCTCGAGGAACGCGATGAGCGTGTAGATCGAGGTCGTGGTGAAGGGGTTGCCGCCCACGAGGAGGGGGTGGAACGAGAGCACCTCGCGCAGGCGCTCGTTCTTGATGTACGAGCTCACGAGGCCGTAGACCGACCGGAAGCTCTGGAGCCGCACCATCTCGGGGACGATACGCGCCATCGACATCCACGAGTCGAACGGTACGTGGGCCAGCTTCTCGAAGCCGACGCGGAAGATCGCCTCGCTCGCCGTCAAGAACCGCTCGTAGCCCGCGACGTCCGAAGGTGAGAAGCGACCCACCTCGCGCTTCATCGCCTCGGCGTCGCCGGTGTAGTCGAACAGCTCGCCGTCGTTGAAACGGATCCGGTAAAAAGGGGTCACCGGCTTCATCTCGACGTGGTCAGCGAGGCGCTTGCCGCAGAGCGTCCAGAGCTCCTCGAACAGCTGGGGCGCGGTGATCACCGTGGGACCGGAGTCGAAGGTGAACCCCTCGCGGCGGCGCACGTAGGCGCGGCCCCCAGGGGCGTCGAGCTTTTCCAGGACCGTGACGCGGTACCCGCGGGCGCCGAGACGCACTGCGGCGGCGAGTCCTCCAAAGCCGGATCCAAGCACGATGGCGCGGGGTCGCAGGTCTTCGCTGCTTCTCATGGCGTCTTTCCGTTGCACAAGGTGAGATCAAACATTAGACAATCCTTAGCATGTCGCAAAGCCGTACTCGCTCCGCGGTGACGAATGATGCCCCTTCGACCAGCGGTGGACCTTACCGCATCCAGGCGGCCGCGCAGATGTGCGGCATTCCCGCCACGACGCTCCGGGCGTGGGAGCGCCGTTACGGCATCCCGAGCCCACGGCGCACCGCTTCGGCGTACCGGCTCTACACCGCCGAGGACGTCGCGCTCGTGCGCCGGATGCGGGCCCTCGTCGACGAGGGCGTCGCGCCCGCCGAGGCCGCGCGCGTCGTCACCGGGGCGCTCCCGGGCGCCCCTGCAGAAGAGCGCGCGTCGCTGGACGGGCTCGAGATCGCCCAGCAGCGCGTCCTGGCGGCCACGCTCCGTTGGGACGCCACGGGCGTCGACACGGAGCTGACGCGGCTCTCGATGCTCCTCGATGCACAAACCTTGTACGACAAGGTCGTTTCGCCCCTCGTGGCGGAGATCGGTCGGCGCTGGGAGAGGGGCGAGGTTTCGATCGCCCAGGAGCATCTCCTCACGGAGCGTCTCGAGCTCGCCGTGCGCGCGAGCCTGCGTACGCTGGAGCGCCGAGAAGGACCGCTCGTGCTGCTGGCCTGCGTCGACCTCGAGCAGCACGTGCTCGGCATGCTGGGCGCTGCGCTCCGCTTCTCCTCGAGCGGCGCGCGCACGGTGACGCTGGGCGCGATGACGCCGCCCTCGGCGATCGGCGAGGCGGTCCGCAGCATGGCGCCGCGCATGGTGGGCCTCTCGGTCTCGGTGCTCCCTCAGGGCGCTCACGCGCTGTTCAAGGCGTACGGCAAGAGTTGCGGGGACACTCCCTGGGTGGTGGGCGGGGCGGCAGCCGAGATCGTGCGAGACGCCGTAGAGTCGGCTGGCGGCGTCGTCGCCGCCGGAGCTTCCAGCCAGTGGAGCGCGCAGATCCGCGGCTGGCTCAGGAGCCCGCGATGAAGCGCGCGCTGTTCCTCACGGCAGCTCTCAGCCTCGCGCTCGTCTGCGCGCCGGCCGCTGCGCTCGTACAGCCCGGCGCGATACGGCCCTCGGCGCAGGTCCCCGACGCCGATGATCGCGTCCTCGACCTGCGGGCGGTCAACGGCAAGCCGACCCTCGTCCTGTACGAGGACAAGGACTCGGCAAAGCTCAACGTGGCCTTCAAGGAGGACCTCTCACGCATCGCGCGCGGCGACCGCTACAAGAACGCCGTGGCGCTCGTGCCGGTCGCCGATCTCCAGGGCTACGACTACTGGCCCGTGAAGGGCTTCGTCCGCGACGCGATCCGCAGCGAATCGAAGAAGGTGGGCACGACGATCTACTGCGACTGGGACGGCGGGTTCCAGCGCGCGGCCGGCTTCCGCCGCGGCACCAGCAGCGTGATGCTCATCGGCAGCGACGGGCGCGTCCGCTTCTCCGCCGAAGGGCAGCTGTCGAAGGACGACCGCGAGCGCATCATCGCGCTGCTGAGGGGCGAGGTCGAGGGCTCTTCGGGCTGACGAGCGCGGCGTCGGGCTCCTCGACGGGCACGGGCGGGGCGATCACGACGGGGGCGAGGAGCTGCGGGGCGACGGGCGCCGCGGCCTCGCTGACCTGGGGGCGAGGCGCAGCCTTCACCGGCGCCTCACCGCCCTGGCCGCCGAGGATCACCGCAGTCGCGATCACCAGCCCGGTGAGCGCCGGCACCCCCACCGCGAGGATCACCTTCTGCTTCGCCGCGAACCCGCCGGTCGGCGAGAGCCCGACTTCGCTCGGCAGTTCGGGCGACGAGGAATGCCGGGGCAGCTCCGGGTGGGAGGGCCGGAGGACCTCCGGCGACGAGCCGCGCCCCACCGACGGCAGGAGCGGGCGCACGCCGTCGCTCGGGCGCAGCACCGTGCTCGGCACGACCGCGGGGCGGGCCGGCGCGCCGCGACGCATCGTGGTCTCGTCTTCCATCGCCGCCGCGATCGCGATCGCGACCGGGGCCGGCGGTCGCGGCGCCGACGGCGGCCCCTCGAGCTCCGGCCTCGAGGCGCGCGCGACCAGCCCCTGGTCGGCCTGCCCGACGAGCTCGTTCATGGTGCCCACGAACGTCGCGACGGTGTGCTTCACCTCGTCGCCGTAGAGCGCGCCGTCGTCCCCGCCGGCTTCCAGCGCATCGGCAGCGGCGGAGACCTTCTTCATCAGCGCCGCGAGGTCGCCGG
>JAYTBL010000757.1:0-7911 GCA_043736975.1 Polyangiaceae bacterium | reverse complement strand
TGGGCAACGACGCACGGGGATTCCGGTACTTCAACATCCAGAAGCAGTCGCGCGACTACGACCTCCAGGGCCGCTACGTGAAGCTCTGGTTGCCCGAGCTCGAGGCCGTGCCTGCCGACCGCGTTCACGAGCCCAGCACCTTGACCTCTGCAGAGCAGACCCGATTCGGCGTCCGTATCGGTGTCGACTACCCGAAACCCGTGGTGGATCTGTTCGAGTCCGCGCGGGCGAACAAGGAGCTCTACGACGCCGCGACGTAGGCCCTGCGGAGCCGGCTCTCCAGACCCGAGGGGGGTATTGCCGTGCCGCCCGCGTACACCCTGGCATGATCCGGTCCGCGCTCCTCGGCTCCTTGGTCCTCGCCATCGCTGCGGGTTGCATGCCCAGCGGCCCGCCGCCTGCCTCCTACTACGGCGCGATGGTGCCCAAGCAGGGGCCTTCGCATCCGCCTACCACCGAGTCCGCGTGGTCGACCCTCGAGGCGAGCGCGGCGCGCACCGCGCAGGCCGGAGGCGGACAGCTCAGGACGTCGATGCGCCTGACGAGCGACACGGTGAAGGCTCCGTCCTCGTGCATCCTTCCCACGGGCCAGGTGATGTGTGTCCCGCAGCCCGTCGTGGTGAAGGCCGGCGAGTGCTACGACGTCGGCGTCGCCTGGGGATGGCCGTCGATGGTGCGCGTCGACGTCAGGTTCGACCGGGGCGTCAACGACGCGAGCGGCGGCTCGAGCTTCGAGGGGAGCAGCGGTGCCGCCACCGGCAGCTTCTGCGCCGATCACGCCGGCACCGCGAACGTCACCGTCTCCGCGCTCACGAACCAGCGCGTGATGCTCACCAGCGAGCGCCTCGAGTATGCCCTGGCGGTCGCCGCCCGAGCCGAGGACGCCACGGCGACCGCTGCGCGGCGCAAGACCGAGGCCGCAGACGTCGCCGGGCAGCGCGCCGTGCAGGATGCGCGAGTCAAGCGCGCGAAGGCAGACTGCGATCAGTGCACGCGCGAAGAGAACAACTGCCGCGCCTCCGGACGCCGCTCGCTGGAGTGCTACGGCGAGCGACGCCGCTGCGACGACCGCAAGCGCGACGACGGGTGCTGAGCGCCGAGGTCACGGCGATGCAGCCGCCGTGCCCTGCGGTGCGGCGCAGCGTCAGTCGCCGGGGAGCGCGGCGAGGAACGCGCGCTTGGCGTCGGCGTTCGTCGTGGTGCAGAGCTGTACGCGGTACGGCGAGTCGAGAGCCGCCGAGGCGACCAGGCGGGGTATCGGGAGGCCGGTCCCGCGGAAGCTGCGATCGGGGAGATCGCGAATTGCTCCAGGCAAGATCTCGCACCCCACCATCTCGGGCGAGGCGACCAGGAGCGTGGCGAGCGAGTCGAAGGGGCTGAAGCCGCGCGCGCCCAGCACCGCGGTCCACAGCTCGAGCCAGTCGCGGCTGCGCTGGGCAAGGAAGCGAGCAGGACCACCGCGAAGCTCGAGAGCGTCGAGATCGGCCGCCTCGAGGACGACGCCGAGCGCCAGGTCGGTAGGGGCCAGGGTGAAAGGGACCCCGCTCTCGAGCACCACGCGAACCGAAGCCATGTCGGCGGCGAGGTTCGAGTCGGGCAGGATCCTTGCGTCCTTGCCGACGGTCGGCTCGCTCTCCAGGCGGCGTCCACCGATGGCCACCACCCTGTCGATGCGCGCGTGCAACTCCGGGTGCTGCGCGATCACGCGGGCGATGGTGGTGAGGCGCCCCAGCGCGAGCACCGTCAGGTGCTCGTAGCCGAGCCGCTCGGCGAGGGCGGCCGAGGCCGCCGTCTCACGATCGAGGTCCTCGGCGCGCTCCGCGCCCCGATGAACCGGCAGCGGCGGCAAGGCGGGGAAGAGTCCCTGCAGCTCGCCGGTGATCTGCTCCTGACGATCGAGATCGCCGATGTTCCCGTAGCCGATCGAGAGGCCGACCAGGCGACCACCGAGCGCGGCCCGCGCGTGGACGAAGGCCCACCCGTCATCGACGTCGTGGAGCGGCTCGCCGATCGCCGGATCCATGTCGAGCCAAACCGAGCTGCGCTCGAAGGCCTGCTCCTGGAAGGCGAGACCGTGCGCTGGCTCGTCGGCGCGGCAGGAGAGGCCCGAGAGACAGGCAGCGGCCAGCAACGCCAGACCGAGCGCGTGCGTCTTCGTGGCCAGGGTCTCGGGGTTCTGCTTGATCGGGAGCACGTGGCGCCCAACTTACACCGTAAAACGATCGACGCAACCGCGGCCCGGACCACGCGACGCGATCGCTTTATGACAGCCCACGGAGCCTGCCACCGGCAGGCGTGTCAGAAGAGGAGCTTGTTCATCTCGGCGGCGACGCGCGCCGACTCGTTCGCCGCGCGGTCCGAGATCCCGATGTCTGCGCCCTTCCACGAGAAGGAGTGAAGGTTGCCCACGTCCTTGCTCGCGGCGTGGCGGGTGGTCATCGGCGCGTCGAAGACGCTGCCCGGCGCGACCTGCGCGCGCAGCTCGGGCTTCTTCTTGAGCAGCGAGTTGCGTGCGCCGGAGGCCACGTGGCACTCCACGCACGACATCGTCTCCGGTGAGTGAATGGTCGGGTTGTCGATGCGGAACGACGCGTCGACGGCCCGGAGCTGCTCGGCGGGCGACGAGGTACGCGTGTCCAGCAGCGCGCCGATCTTGTCGTCGGTCCCGGTCTCCGTGGGGCCCCCCGGCAGGGAGAGATCGGAGAAGTGCATCGGCGAGTTGAACCCGGGGCCCTCGAGCGCCTGGAGCTTGGAGGTGGTGGAGGCGATCGTCTGGACCTTGGCGATCTTGTTGGTGACGGAGGCGACGCCGAAGACCCAGACCGGCTCGCGCGCGCTGGTGCGCTGGAGGAACGTCAGGCGCTCGAGGTTGCCGCCGCCGCAGACCCCTTTGATCTTCGCGAAGAGGACCTTGGCGAAGCTGCCGGTGAGGCCTTCCCGCGCGAGCGTGGGGTGCACGCCGAGGCTCGTGAAGGCAAAGCCGCCCGACGCGTTACGGGCGTCGAACATCGCCTTGGTGAAGGCCTTCAGCTCGTCGGCGCTCACCCGGTAGAACGCGTGGACCGCGCCATCGGCGGCCTCGAAGGTGCCAGCGGCGTTGGGGAGGACCGGCTGGAAGACCAGCCGGACCTCGGGGACGCAGCTCGACGCGGGGCTGGTCGGGGCGACGCGGCCGCAGGGATCGACACGCACGGCGGTCAGGCGGAGCAGGGGGCGCTCCGTGTCGGCCGTCGCGACGCGCGCGTCGCCGTGGTCCCGGTAGAACATCTCGTGCAGCACCTTCTGGGTCGGCGCGCCCTTGATGACGAAGGCCGTCGCGGGGATCAGCTCCTCCCCGTCCTTGCCCTTGGCCGTCGCGGAGAGGCTCTCGTTCGCGTCTCTCTTGGGGAGCGGCAGGAGAATGCTCACATCGGCCGGCGTGAGCTTCGCGCTCGAGAGCGCCTCCTCGGTCTGCTCACCGGCGTCGGCCGTCTGCGCCGCGCAGCCGGCCGCGAACCCGGCGACGAGCGCGAGCCGGAGGAGAGAGGATCCCGAACGAACCAGGGGGCGCGGAAGCCATCGCATGTCCAGCGGGGCTGCAAGCATGGTGCCATTCGGACGCGTGCGCGAATCTCCGGCGATGAGGCGTCCGGGGCGGCGGGACCGCCCATCGGGTGATCACCATCCGAGAAGAGAGCCGCCCGCGCGTGCGCCGTCACGAGTCCAGGTCTTCGACGTTGGCGTAGACGCACAGGGCGGGGGTCGCACGGAGGTGCGCCGCGTCGCGAAGTGATTCGTATCGCGCACCGGCTCACTCGAATCGGTTCCGCTACCGTAGGCGGACGATGTTGGACGCCGTCACGCAGTGGTTCCTGGGCTCGTCGCGAACCACGGCGTGAACCCGCGGGTCTTCGGCGCGATCCATGTCGGCGCGAACCCGCTCTTTCTCGCGAGCGTCGCATGGCTCGTGCGAACGATCCGCAGCGTTCGTCGAAGAATGCGTACCGATGGCGGTCCCGGCTGCGACGCCGATGCCGACGAATACGACGTCCTCGTCATCGGAGGAGGCTCGGCCGGGCTGACGGCGGCGGGCATGAGCGCGCAGCTCGGCGCGAAGACGCTCCTCGTCGAGAGGGACAAGCTCGGCGGCGACTGCACACGGACGGGCTGCATTCCGAGCAAGGCCTTGCTCAAGGCCGCCAAGGTCCGCGAGCACGCGGCCACCGCCGCGCGCTACGGGCTCGAGCCCGCCGAGCTGCGGGTCGACCTGGCCAAGGTGCTCGGCCGCGTGCACGAGATCCAGGAGCGCGTGTACGAAGAGGCGGACCGTCCCGAGGTCATCGCAGCGTTCGGCGTCGAGGTCCGCACGGGCGAGGCGCGGTTCACGGGCCCGCACGCGATCGAGCTCGCGACGAGCGACGGCAAGCCGCCGACGCGTGTGCGCTTTCGTCGCGCCGTCATCGCGAGCGGCAGCGCCCCGAGAGTGCCGGAGATCGACGGACTCGAAGCTGGGGCCTTTCTCACGAACGAGACCATCTTTCGATTGACCGTGCTCCCCGCGCACCTCGTCGTGCTCGGAGGCGGACCGATCGGCGTCGAGATGGCGCAGGCGTTCCGGCGTCTCGGCTCGCGCGTGACCGTGCTGCAGCGCAACGACGCGATCCTGCCGAAGGACGATCGCGAGCTCGCCGCGCTCCTTCGCGGACGCCTCGAGGCGGAGGGCGTGCGCGTGCTGTGCGGCGCGAAGGTCACGCGCGTCGAGCGCGCGGCGCGCGCCGGCGAGGAGCGACCGGGCGACGACGCAGCCGTCACCGCCGCGCCCGTGCGTGTCACGTTCGAGACGAGGGCGCAGCGAGCACCCTCGACGCCGACGCGATCCTCGTGGCGACGGGGCGCGCCGCTCGCATCGCGTCGCTGGGTCTCGACGCCGCCGGCGTGCACGCGCAAGAACATGGAATCACGATCGACGCGCGCTGCCGCACCCGCCAGCGTCACATCTACGCGTGCGGCGACGTGACCGGCGAGCTGCAGTTCACGCACATGGCCGAGCACATGGCGAAGGTGGCCATCACCAACGCGATCATCGGATTACCATCGAAGATCGATCGCGCCGGCGTGCCGTGGGTCACCTTCACCGATCCCGAGCTCGCGCACGTCGGCGCGCGGCGGGCGGACCTCGACCGCGCCGGGACCAGGTACCGCGTGTATCGCTTTCCCTTCACGAAGATCGATCGCGCCGTCGCCGAGCGCGCGACCGAGGGCTGGGTGCACGTGCTGACGACGCCCCACACCGGCCGAATTCTCGGCGCCACAATCCTCGGCGAGGGTGCAGGCGAGATGATCGCGGAGCTCGCGCTGGCGCGCAAATACGGCATCCCGCTGCGCAAGATCGCCGACACGATTCACGCCTACCCGACCCTCGCGCTCGGGAACCGTCGCGCCGCCGACCAGTGGTACGTGCAGAGCGCGTCGCCGCTCCTGGTGCGCGTCCTTCGCGTCCTGCACGGGCTCCACGGCGAGGTCCCGCCGCCCCCCGATCGCGAGCGCATCGTCTGAAGAGACCTCACCGAACGGCGAGGCGAGACGGCGCTCCCCGGTAGTTCTTGCCGAGACAGAGAAGGTCCCTGCTGGCGGTGAGCGCGCACGTGTGGAAGCCGCCTGCCGCCAGGACGCGCACGTCGGTCATGCGGGGCACGGCGGCCAGCGGCGTTCGGGAGCCGGTCGGGAATTGCCCCGATTGATTCCACTGGTTGGCACCCGCGCACACCACGCGCCCGTCTATTTGCAATATACACGTATGGTCGGCCCCGGCGACGACCGCCCGCGCAGGACTGGCGCCCGTCAGCGGGGCAGGGATCGTCCGTGTGGCCCCCCAGTCGCCGTCCCCGAGCTGCCCGAACGAGTTGTCACCCCAGCACATCGTCTGCCCGCCAGCGACAATCGCGAACGCGTGGTTCATGCCGACGGCGAGCGCCGTGACGCCCTTGATCCCCGCGATCGGCGCGAGCGGGTCCGTCGATTCTCGCGCGCGCACGTCTGGTCCTTCCCGAGGACGACGCCGGCGACCTCCTCGAGATCCGAAATCGGGCGCGGCGCGGCGCGCCGATGCCTTTGCCCCAGCACGTGAGCGTGCGGTCTCGTCGCCTCGCGCACGCGTGGTGCCATCCGGCGCTGATCTGGACGACGTCGGCGAGCGCCAGCTCGGTCGGACCGTGACGTCGATCGTCGGCCCCGCTTCCGAGCTGCCCCGTTTCGTCGTCGCCCCAGCACACGACCGTGCGCGCGCGCAGAAGATGACGCTGATTCGCGGAAAGGTCGCATAGTCAGGACATCGGTACAATCGAAGGCGAGCTCCGGGGTCACTTCACGTCGTAGGCTTCGACCGCATCTTCCATGAAGCGCGGCACGAGGATCCGCGAGCGCTTCTTGTCGAAGCCGATGTCGGCGGGCGCCTTGAGCTGCGAGAGCACCGGCTCGAACGCGCCGCCGATCTTGCCCTTGAAGATCGCCTGGCCTTCCCAGCTCGATACGTAGAGAAAATCGCTCGCCTTGACGATGCCGTCGAGGCCGCCCTTTGGCATCTTCGCGCGCCTTGCCCTTCTCGATGACCCGCACCGCGTCGGTGCCGGTCGGCTTGAAGTCGGCGCCCTCCATCTTGAGGCCGCTGTCCGAGACGTAGATCTTGCCGTCTTCGCTCGCGGCGATGTCGTTCGCGCTCCCCAGCTTCGCGAACCCGCTCGCCGCCATCGTCGCCCTCGCGCTCGCCGCGCCGGTCGTCGGCGGGTGTGCACTCCAGGGCGAAGGCGAAGCGCCGGCCTCGAACGCGAAGATCGAGAGCATCACCCAGGCTGTCGGCGGCGTCCCGCTCGAGGTCGCGGCTCCCTCGACGGCGCTCACCATCGTCAACGGCCTCGTGACCGCGTACGGCAACCTCGACAACCTCGCGAAGTACGGCACCGCCAACATCCAGCCCCTCATCCTCGGTGAGCTGAATCGCGCGAACCGCGAGCTCGCGGTCATCCGCGCCACGCAGGAGCATGAGTTCCTGCAGGTCAAGACCGACCTCGTCATCGGCGACCTCAACAAGCTCGAGAACAAGATCGACTTCGCCTGGACCGAATACGAAAACGCACAGATGAGCGGCACCACCGCGACGTTCGTTCCGAGCGCGCTTACGTGGGTCGACGCCGCCGACATGATGTCCGACCTCCAGGGTCAGAACGGCACCTCCAACGCGTTCCAGCTGATCGCCGAGAAGATGAAGGCCAGCGGCGGCGAGACCGACCCGCTCGGCAAGTACGCCGTCCGCATGCGCACCCGCCTCGCGCAGGTCGCGTTCCTCCTCACCCGCACCGGCGCGATGACGCCGAGCGAGGCGGCCAAGTACCAGGGCCAGCTCGCGCAGCTCGAGGCGAGCTTCGTCAAGGCGACGCGCTGGTACTTCCTCCAGAAGGCGGAGGCGGTCGAGGCGACCACGGGCATCTCGACCCGCTGCATCACCCGCATCTTCGAGGGCTGGGTCTACACCACGGGCAGCGACCGCGCCGTCTCCTCCGAAAGCTACTTCGACGAAGGCACGCTCGGCAGCCAGGGTGGCGGGTTCACGAAGTGCGAGGTCGGCCGCAAGAACTTCCAGGCCGTGCAGGCCGCGCCGCTCCGCGCCGCGATGGTCAACACCATCTACTCGCAGCAGAAGGTATTCGTGCAGAGCTGGACGAAGAGCACGAACACGCTGGTGGTGACCAGGGCGACCTACCAGAGCGGCAGCGACGTACAGAAGGCCGTCGCGCTGATGTGCAACTCGCGCGAGACCTGCAGCTTCCCCGCGGCCTCGTTCGCGAACCGCCTCGGCAGCAACGCCAACCTCCCCGCGGGCACCCTCTCCGTCGACTACCGCTGCGCCGGCGAGGCGACCGACCGCCAGGCGATGTT
>JAYTBL010000756.1:0-3202 GCA_043736975.1 Polyangiaceae bacterium | reverse complement strand
ATCTGAGGCCCGATGGACCATAACCTGCAGGAGACCGAGCCATGAGCGATCCGATAGCACACGACCCCTCGAATCCCGCGGCCGTGGTCGGAATGGCCGACTCCCTGCGTGCCGCAATTGCGGGCGGTGAGGCAGCGCGCCTCCTCGGGACCTCTGCCCATCTGTTCGAGGCCGGCGGGAGGAACATCCTCTCGGCCGGGGCGCAGAAGGTCGTTCGTGAGGCGGCGGAGCGCGGCGCGAAGGGCGCGATCCTGATGGCGACCGCGCCCGTGCTCGAGACCGCGACCGGGCTCGCGAAGGGCATGAACGGCGCCAAGGCCGCGCTCCAGCTCGGCTCGAAGGCCTCGCGCGGGACGGCGCTCGCGCTCGGAGCCGGCAAGCACGCGATGCGCGCGGCGAGCAAGGAGATCCTCAAGGGCGCGGGCAAAGCGGCGGGGATCGGCTTCGTGCTCGACGGCGCGGTGGCCAGCCTCGAGGCGGTCATCGCGGTGCGCAACGGATCGAGCGACAAGAAGACGGCCGTGAAGTACGTCGCGAAGGAAGCGACCACGGGCGCGGTGGCGACGGGCGTGGGTGTCCTGCTGGGCGCAACCCTCGTCGCGCTCACGGGCGGCGTCGCGGCGCCGGTCGTGTTCGCGGTCGGTGCGATCGGCTCGATCGGCACGAAGCGTCTGCTTCGCCGCGTCGTGAAGTGATCTCGCGGGAGGTGTCCCGGGACATGTCGGCGCGCGCCGCATGGCGCGTGGACACTCGAGGAGACAGGCACTACGATCGATCGTAGCTCCGTGACCGATCCGCTGATCATCGGCCGCTACTTGATCTGCGACGAGATCGGCGCCGGCGGGATGGCCACGGTGCATCTCGGTCGGCTCCTTGGCGCGGCGGGGTTTTCCCGCGTCGTTGCCATCAAGCGGCTGCATCCGGAGCGCGCCGAGTCGGACAAGCTGGCCACGATGCTCGTCGACGAGGCACGCATCGTCGCGCGCATCCGCCACCCCAACGTCGCGACCACGCTCGACGTCATCAGGACCGACGGCGAGTTCCTCGTCATCCTCGAGTACGTCCATGGCCCCTCGCTGGCCTGGCTGCAAGCGCGCCTCATGGAGCGCGGTGAGACCATGCCGCCGCGTATCGCGCTGCGCATCGCCATCGACGCGCTCCAGGGTCTGCACGCCGCGCATCAGGCGAAGAGCGAGCGCGGTCGCCCGCTCGGCATCGTGCACCGTGACGTCTCTCCGCAGAACATCCTGGTCGGTGAAGACGGCGTGGCGCGGGTGCTCGATTTCGGGATCGCCAAGGCGGAGGGCCGCCTCTCGTTCACGCTGGTCGGCGAGATCAAGGGCAAGCTGCGCTACATGTCGCCCGAGCAGCTCCGCGGAGAGCCCGTGGATCTTCGCACCGACGTCTTCGCGGCCGGGGTGGTCCTCTGGGAGATGCTCGCCGGTCGTCGACTCTTCGGCCGGCCGGCCCAGGGGGCGCCGCTCGACATCCTCAGGGACGTGCTGTCGACGCTCGGCGATCTGCGCGGGCGCCTGGGACCGGTCGTCCCGTCCCCGGTCGAGGAGGTCATCCTCGAGGCGCTGCAGGTCGATGGCGCCAAGCGCTTCGCGACCGCCGACGCGATGGCCGTGGCTCTTGCGGCGGCGCTCGAGCCCGCGACTCCGAAGGAGCTGGCGCTCTGGACCAGACAGATCGCCGCCGATCTCCTGGCGCGTCGCCTCGCGCAGATCGACCAGATCGAGCAGGTCTCGGTGGTCGCGTCGCGTGATTCGACCACGCTGCCGGAGAGCCTGCAGGCCGTGCCGCCCACCGTGACGAGCGTAGCCGCCAGCTCCGCGATCGCGCCGACCGCGCCCATGAACGTGACGCTCCCGCTCTCGCTCGCGCCCACGCTGCCGGTCGTGGGTCGCACGTACCCTCCGCCTGCCCTTCGCACGGACTCTGCGATCGCCCCCGCGGCGTCGGCGCGTCCACGGGAGGGCGAGGCGACGCTCATGTCGGTCGCGCAAGCGAATCCGACCTCGCTCGTCCCGATCTCGGCGCTCGCCTCGGAGCCGCGCCGTCCGTACCTCCGCATCGCCGCGCTCGCGGCGCTGATGCTCGTGTGCGCCGGGGTCGGCGCCGGGCTCATGCGTCGGAACGATCGCGACCGCGTCGCGCCCCGCGCGGGCGGAGGCGGACCGCCTCGCCAGGCCATCGAGCAGCCCCCGCCCGCGGCGCTCCCGACGGCGCTGCCGGTCGAGGAGCCGCCGCCGCCGCAACCGACCCCGGCGCTGGCCGCGAAGCCATCCGCGAACCAGCGCCGCGCACGCGGCCCCGCCCCCCCCGCGCGACCGAGCTGCGATCCACCGTTCACGACCGATCGCGACGGCGTGCGCGTCCCGCGGCCGGAGTGCATGGGCCACTGAGCGCCCGCCCGCCCATGAGAGTCGGCTGCAGCCTCCTCTTCCTCACCGCGGCGCTGTTTGCGGCGGAGACGCCGGCGCGCGCCGGCCCGTCCGATTGCGCGTCCGCGTACGAGCAGGCACAGCGCTCGCGCAAGGCCTCCAAGCTCGTCGAGTCGCGCACCAGGCTGCTCGCTTGCTCGCAGGAGACGTGCCCCGCCTTCATCCGACGGGACTGCGCGGGGTGGCTCACGGAGGTCGAGCGCGAGCTACCGTCGGTCGCGGTGCGCGTGCTGGATCGGCAGGGCTGCGACCGGCCCGACGTGATGGTCTGGGTCGACGGTCGCGCGATCCCCGGCGCCGCGGGAGGCACCTCGGTCGATCTCGATCCGGGAACGCACGGCCTTCGCGCAGAGCTCGAGGGCGCGATGGTGGAGCAGACCATCGTGCTGGTGCGCGGCGAACGCGATCGCATCGTGACGCTCGCCGCAGGGACGGTCACGAGCTGCACGCCGACCAAGCCGTTAAACGCGCCTGCTCCGCCGGTGGTCCCGCGCGCTCCGGAGCGTGACGCCGCCCAGCCCGTCCCCGCGCTCGCGTTCGTGTTCGGCGGCATCGGCGTGGTCGGCGTGGGGCTCGGTACCGCGTTCGCGATCTCGGGTTGGACGCAGCGGGGTAGCCTCGACGACTGCCGAGGAACGTGTCGCCAGGATGATGTCGGC
Organism: Polyangiaceae bacterium; assembly: GCA_043736975.1. GTDB lineage: Bacteria > Myxococcota_A > Polyangia > Polyangiales > Polyangiaceae > Labilithrix. Next base: position 96 of record JAYTBL010000756.1, on the reverse strand, counting down.
GCGGCGCGCCGCGCATTCGTGGTCGCGGACATCGGCATCGGCGTCGGGCTCGTCGCGCTCGTCACTGCAGCCGTGGTTTACTTCACGCGGTGAGGG
>JAYTBL010000755.1:0-3205 GCA_043736975.1 Polyangiaceae bacterium | reverse complement strand
AAGCTGCGTGGCTCGGGTTCGACCTCGCTTCGCTCATCGAGCTGCGCAAGGGAGAGAGGATCGATCCGGCGGACGCCGCGCGCGAGCGAGCCCGGTGGGCGCCGATCGTCAGTACACGTGGCGAGCTCTCGGGGATTCACCGCGGCTACGCCATTCCCTACTGGGTCCTGCACGATGGTGAGCGGGTCGGCACGGTCGCGCTCGGTGGCGGGCTGGCGCCGACGTCGGTTCACCTGACGAGCCTCTACGTGGGCGCCCAGCACCGCGGAGAGAAGATCGCCTCGCGGCTGCTCGAGGGGATCGCGGCTGGGCTCGCGGGCGCAGGGCTACGGTCGGTGCGGCTCGAGACGGACTGGTGTGCCTTCCGCGCGCTGCCTCTCTACCTCGCGCTCGGCATGCGCGTGCGCATGTGGAAGCGCGAGCTCGCGTTCGTCTGGTCTCCGCACGAGCCACGATGGTCGATCGCCGTGGAAGGCGATGTCGCGCGCTGCATCGTCGACGGTATCGCCGTGATCACGGCGCAGCGTAAGGGCGCACGTCTCGCGTGGTCGGTGCGGCGTGACCTCGACGTCGACGACGCGCGGGATCTCGAAGGAACCTTCGCCGTTGCGCTCGCCGCGCGCGGCTTCCCACTCATCACCAGTGACGAGGAGTGGGCTGCCCAGCAAGAGCAGGGCTTCTCGGACTGCGGAGGCCCGGTGGGGCTCGCGCTCCGGATCCAGCAATGGGAGGCGTGGGCGCGGAAGCATGGCTGGGTGGCGAACGGCCCGCGCATTCCCGGGCTCTCGTACCCGACGTGGGAGGAGCTGACCGAGGCGTCGGAGGCGCGCTGGCGGGCGAGGGAGGAGAAGCGGTAGCGCTGCCGGATGCTACATTCGCCGCATGTGGTTCATCATCGGAACGAAGGAGAGGACCGAGCGCGTTCCGAACGGGCGGCGGCTCGAGTGCCGGTGCTCGCGCTGCGGTGAGGTCGCGATGTTCTACGAGCGGCGCGCCGTGTCGAGCGTGCAGCTCTACTTCCTCGACGTGGCCGACTACCGGAGCCGCCTCGTCATGGCGTGCGGCGCGTGCGGGGCGCTCTTCGGGACCGACGACAAGGCCGGCCACGAGGTCACCGCGCTCGAGTCCTTCACCGGCGCCGCCAGCGAGCTCGGGACGTCCCTCGTGGCCGGCGCTCGCCGGGCGTTCCAGCGGGTGAGCGAGTCGGCCCACGCCGCGCTCGAGCCCAGGCCCGAGCCCCGCACACCGGCGCCCGAACCGAAGGCGACCGACGACCCGCTCGCCGATGACGACGCGGCGCTCGAGGCACGCTTCGCGGAGCTAGAGAAGCGCGCGCGCGTCCGCATCGACCCGCGGTGACGCGGGATGCGTGAGCGGATCTTTCCCCGCGCGCTGTAACGCGTCGTAGGGCCCAAGCAACGGCGTTGCTCGCCGGTCTCATCGAGCAAGCCGTGACCGATCACGATCTGCTCGTCGACGAGGATACGTTTGGCGGCATCGCGCTACGGCGCATGCCGGGGCTCGCCGTGCCGTTCGCGCTCGTGGCAGCCTCGGCGGCGTTCTTCGCGATCTTCGCGCTGGGCGCGGTGTTTTCCCCGATGCGCGGCGTGTCGCCGGTGTGGCCGACGCTCTTTGCGGTGATTCCTGGCGCGCTGGCGGGAGGTGTCGTTCGCCGCTGGCGTGGGTTGTACGCGCCGTTCCTGAACCCCTCGTCGCGCGTCGGGCGTCTCGCCCTGGTGGTGGTGCTCGCGGGAGCGTCGGTCGGAGCGGTGGTCGGCTCCGTCACGTGGCCCTACGACGACGACGCGATGACCACGTGCGCGATCGGCGGCGCGCTCTACTCCCTTGGCTTCTTGCCCGCCGCGGTGCTCGTGCATCGCGCCTCGATGCGCACCGCGCGGGCTCGCCTCGGATCGCTGGTCGCCGAGGTGGACCGTCGGACCGTCGTCGCGACCTTGCTCGTGGTCGTCTCGTTCGCGGCGATGACCCAGGCGCCATCGCTCGCGCTCGCGCAGCTCTCGGAGCTCGTGCACCGCTTCACGCAACCGGCGCTCTCGATCGCCGTCAGCACCGCGTGCGCGCTGGGCATCGCGCGGATCCGGCGCGCCGACCTGGCGGCCCGCGCGCGCCTCGACGACCTGACGCGCGAAGCCGCGTGGCTCGAGCGCTCGGGGGTCATCGAGCGCGAGGCGGAAGCGGCGAGCGCCCTGGACCTCGGCCTGGGGCGGGATCGCTGGTCACGCGCCTCGGAGCTCGCGACATACCGCACGGCGTCGCGCTCCGAGCTGGTGGCGACCGGATCGCTCGAAGAGGCACGCCGGGCCGTGGACGCCGCGCTGGTGCAGCGGCGCCGCGCGCTGATCTTCGCGGTCGCCACGATCGCCGTGACGACGTGCGCGGCGGCGTTGGGAGCGATCGCGCGCTGAGCCTCCGTTGGTGGTGATGAGGCGCGGGAGCGGGCTGACGACTCGGTCAAAGGCACGATAGGATCCGGGAATGGTGAAGGTCAGAAAGGTAACGAAGAAGAGTATCGTCCCGGCCGCGCTCGCGAAACGCGCCGAGCAGCTCGTGGATCGGAAGCGAGAGAGGGTCCGCCGCGAAGCCGCAGAAGCCATCGCCCTGATCAAACGGCGCGTCTCCGAGATCGCCGAGGCCTTCTACGACATCGGCGATGCGCTGCTCCGCTTGTCCGAGCCGGCCGTCCTCGCCGTCGTTGGTCACAAGACGGTTCAGGAGCTCGGCGCCAAGGAGTTCAACTTCTCGGCGAGGCAGGTCGACGAGCTCCTCGCTATTCGGCGTCGGCTGACGCGCGGCCAGGCACTCGAGCTGGGTACGCAACGGCGCGCGGCAGCCTTCATCGATCTCGCCGATGCCACGCCCGAGCGTGACACGCCGACCGGTCTCCTGCGGAGTGGTAGCAAGCGTACCGGTCTGCAGCCGCGGGCGAGCGCCCGGACTGCGGATCGTACGCCGTTCGTGTCACGCGTCCGCCCTCGTCGACCGACGCCACGCGGCCGCGATCGTCGTACGCAAGGACGACCGGGATGCGCCCCGGCGCCTCGGAGCGCACCACGCGGCCCTCCCCGTCGAGCGTCGTCTTCGTCACGCGGCCCTCGGGGCTCGTCGTGGTGAGCACGCGCGCGGCGGCGTCGTAGATGGTACTGCTGCGGCCGTCGGGCGTGCTGCTCTCGCCGCGGAGCTCGGC
>JAYTBL010000754.1:0-7919 GCA_043736975.1 Polyangiaceae bacterium | reverse complement strand
AACGCGCGCAGCTAAGCCAGGTGCTTCGCGACGACGTCGACGTCCGGGGGCAGGGACACCGGGGTGTTCGCGAGCGGGGAGGCGACGTCGGGGAGCTTCGACTCGTGGTAGCCGAGCTTGAACTCGGTGAACTTCAGCGCGTTCGCCGTCGACACCACCACCACGCGATCGCGCTCGCCGATCACGCCGCGGTCACGGAGCTTCTTCGCGCACGCGATGGCCACACCGGTGTGCGGGCACGCGTAGAGGCCCGTGCGGTCGGCGCGGGCGGCGGCGTCGGCCAGCTCGTTCTCGGTCGCCTCTTCGACGACGCCGTTCATGCCCTTCAGCGCGGCCAGCGCGCGCGGGGCGCTCACCGGGTTGCCGATGCGGATGGCGCTCGCCTGCGTCGCCTCCGCCACCACCGGGGCGACGTCCTCGGTCTGCGCGATGAATGCACGATACATGGGATTCGCCTTCGCCGCCTGCGCGATGCAGAGGCGGGGCAGGCGATCGATCAGCCCCAGCTCCTTCGCCATGCGGAAGCCCGCGTACAGCGCCGCCGCGTTGCCCAGGTTCCCGCTGGGGATCACCACCCAGTCGGGCACGCTCCACCCCAGCTGCTGCGCGATCTCCAGCGCCACGGTCTTCTGCCCCTCGATGCGCAGCGGGTTCATCGAGTTCGCGAGGTAGACGAGGCCGCGGCTCGCGAGCTCGCGCACCACCGCCATGCAGCCGTCGAAGTCGGTCTCGAGCGCGAGCACCTTTGCGCCGTTCGCCAGCGGCTGCACCAGCTGCGCGACGCTCACCATGCCGCGCGGGAGGAGCACCACCACCGGCAGGCCGGCCGCCGCGCCGTACGCCGCGAGCGCTGCCGAGGTGTCGCCGGTGCTCGCGCAGGCGATGGCGCGCACCGCGAGCTCGCCGCGGCGGAGGCCGTGGTTCACCACGCTCACCAGCACCGTCATCCCGAGATCCTTGAACGATCCGGTGTGCGTGGTCCCGCACTGCTTCACGCACAGCGCGCCGAAGCCGAGCTCGCTGGCGAGGCGCCGCGCGGGATAGAGCGGCGTCATGCCCTCGCCGGTGGTGACGATGGCGTCGTCCGGCACCTCGGGCGCGACCCACTCTCGCTTGCTCCACACCCCCGACGGCGTGACGCCCGAGCTCCACGCCGGTGACCACCGCGCATCGAAGCGCGCGCGCCACTCGTCACCGCTCACCGCGCGAAGCGCCTCGAGATCGTGCGCGACCTCGAGCAGCCCGTCGCAGGTGGGACAGCGATAGATGGCCTGCGTGAGCGGGAACGTGCCCGCGCAGCCCGAGAAGCAACGGAAGCGCGCGCTCGGCTGCGCCATCAAGGCCTCGGGACGCAGCGGAGATAGGGCGTGTTCACGCCCGAGGGCCGGCAGGCCTCGCCGGGCGCGCAGTCCGAGTCCTTGCCGCAGACGTTCGCGCACGACTTGAGCTCGGCGTCGCAGTAGTCGGACTTGCACGTGCCGTCGTCGGTGCAGGCGACGCCCGCGTCGGAGTCGGAGTTCGTCGTCCCGGAGAAGCAGAACTTGAAGTAGTCGTTGCCGGTCGAGCCGTAGAGGCAGTGGCCGGCGGTGAAGCCGGTGACCGTGCGGCAGCTCGCGGTGTTCGAGCAGGGCGGGCGACAGATCTGCCCGGCGCCGAAGCCGATGCAATTGTCACTGACGCAGTCGCCGTTCGCGGTGCAGTTGTCGCCGGGCAGCTTGGTGGCGCCCGGCTCCGGCGCGGCGCAGACCCAGACGACGTGCGCCGGCGCAGGCGCGGAGGTGGTCTTGATGCGACAGGTCGAGGAGCCGCTGCAGTCGGTCAGCGCGCAGCACGTATCGAGGCACGTCTTGGGCGTGCCGGTGCAAAGCCCGGAGCGGCACTGGCTGCTGGTGGTGCACGCCGCGCCGCCGAGGAGGCCGCCGCTCGCGGGGGGCGTGCGCTGGGCGAGCGTCTTGGGCACGCAGTAGCCGCCGCCCGTGCCGCCGTTGAAGCACACGAAGCTGGCCGGGCACTCCGCCGAGGTGCAGCACGGGTTGGTGCAGATCGGGCCGGTCGTCGACGTGATGGCGGTGGTGAGGATGGTGCCCGAAGCACAGAGCTTGCTCTTGCACTCGACGTCGAGCCGGCACTTCGCGCCGAGATCGCCGGGGCCCTGCGGCGCGTCGCTCTCGCTGCCGCCGTCGCGGACGTCGTCGGTCACGACGTCCTCGTCACCGCTATCGGTGTCGATGACGCTCCCGTCGAGCGAGGTGCACTTCTTGCTCGACAGATCGCACTGCTGCCCGGACGGGCACGCGGAGCGCGAGGTGCCGTCGCACTGGAACTCGGGCACGTCGCCCGAGACGATGAGGCTGCAGCCGGCGCCGGTGAAGAACACCAGCGCAGCTGCGCCGAGCACGCGCGTGCGGAGCGTGCGCTTCACTGGAACGACCCGCCGAGCAGGAGCACGCCGCCCGCCGCCACCGGCGCGATCGCGGGGGCGACGGTGGCGCTCTTCGCCCTGGGCGCGCGCGCCGGCTCCTTGGTGCGACCGAAGTAGAGGTAGGCGGTCACCGCGGCGGCGACGATGCCGATCCCGAACCCGACGTCGGAGATGATCGCCTGGGTGTGCGCGCTGTTGGCCTGGTTCTGGAGATCCTCGTAGGTCCCGTCACGCCCGGTGACAAAGCCGTTCGAGGGCCGGTTCGCCATCGCGAGGATACCGAACGTCGTGCCGACCGCGAGGAACACCGCAGCGCCGGCGCCCACGCCGATGGTCGCGCCGTCGATGCGCCCGCGGCTCATGTCCGGCTCGGGGGTGGTGGGCGTGGGCTCGGTGGGGGCGACCGGCGGCGCCGCCACCGGCTTCACCTCGCGCTTCGCCCCCTCGATCCGCTTGATGATGTTCTCGGCCTTGCCGCGCTCCGCGGCGGTGACGCCCTCCATCTCGATGTACTGGCGGAAGAAGGTGATGGCCTCGTCGAACTTGCCGAGCTTCTCGTGGACGATGCCCAGGTTGAAGACCAGGTCCTTGGCCTTGGGGTCGAGCCCGCGGGCTTGCTCGAGCTCGGCGATGGCCTCGCGGTAGGCGCCGGTCTGGTAGAGATCCTTCGCCCGCTGGAAGTGCTGCTGCGCCTCGAGCTGCTCCTTCGTCTTGGGCTCGTTCGACGGCGCGGAGTCGGGCGGGAGCGAGCCCTTGGGCTGCGCGGACGCCGAAAGCGGTACCGCGAGGGCCAGAACGCAGGAGATCCCCCACGAAAATCGCCTGCTCAGGGTGCTTCTCAGGGCTCTTGAAGAGGTGCGCCGGGCGCGCGTCATCGAATGGAAACAATAGCCGATTTCCATTCCGTCAGGGACCGTGATCACCGCCGCTGTAAGTCCGCGCGACGGCGGGCGTTGATTCGCCTCGATGGCAAGGAAAGAACTGCTTCTGGGGATGGGATCGCTCGTGGTGCTCGCCGGAGTGCTCGGAGCGCCCTCCGCGGCGCGGGCCGACGACGCCACGGTGACCGTCGGATCGCCACGCTTCTCGGAGCCGCCGCCCGACACGCAGCCCGATCCCGCGCCGATCGCGGTCGACGAGGCCGATCGCCTCCGCCACGAGCGCGAGGCGCGCGAGGTCCATCGCGCGCCCTTTCGCCTCCAGCTCGGACCGCAGGGCGTGACCACCGGCAAGGGCTTCGGCCTCGGCGTGGGGCTCGGCCTCGACTTCGGCTCGGGCTCGGTGGGCGGCCGCCTCGCGGCCTCGTGGCTGCGCGGCGAGGGGACGAGCTCCGACGGCACCAGCACCGTTACCGGCGACTCGGTCGGCGTCTACAGCGGCGAGCTCACGCTCGATCTCCACAAGCGCGGCCCGCTCCACCCCGTGGTGGGTATGGGCGTGGGCGTGCTCCACGTCAGCCGCAAGGACGCCAGCGGCTACGCCGGCATGGGCACGGGCCGCCTCGGCCTCGAGTACTCGCTCGGCCTCGAGGACGCCGACGTGCGCATCGGCGCCAGCGTCACCGGCGGCCTGGTCGGTCCCGCCGCCGACGAGATCAAGGACCTCCGCGCCTACGCGCTGGTGGGAGCTCATCTGGCGATCGGCTTCTGAAACGTCTGAAAGCGCGCGGCCGGCGGCTATAGTTCGGGCGTGACCGAGACCCTCGACGCCCAGGTACGTGCGATCTGCATCGAAGCGCGGAAGGCCGCGCGCAAGCTCGGTCCCGGGGGCCGCGAGGTGAAGGACGCAGCGCTCGAGGCCATCGCCCGCGCGCTCGAGAGCAAGCAGCGGCAGGTCCTCGAGGCGAACGAGGCCGATCTCGCGGCGGCGCGCGCCAAGGGCACCACCGGCGCGCTGCTCGACCGCCTCCTGCTCGACGAGCGGCGCCTGGCGGCGGTCGCCGCGAGCGTCCGCGAGGTCGCCGCGCTCGCCGATCCGGTGGGCGAGGTGGTCTCGCGTAGCGTCCGGCCGAACGGCCTTCGCGTGACGCGCGTCCGCGTCCCGCTCGGGGTCATCGCGATGATCTACGAGGCGCGGCCCAACGTGACGATCGAGGCGAGCGCCCTCACGCTCAAGGCCGGCAACGCGGTCGTGCTCCGCGGCGGTTCGGAGGCGGCGCGCTCCAACGCGGCGCTGGGCGCCATCGCCTCCGGCGCGCTCGAGAGCGTGGGCCTGCCGCCGGCGGCGGTCTCGATGGTGCCCTTCACCGATCGCGACGCGGTGCGCGCGCTCGTGCAGCAGAGCGAGTACGTCGATCTCGCCATTCCGCGCGGCGGCGAGGCGCTGATCCGCTTCGTCACCGAGAACGCGTGCGTGCCGGTGGTGCAGCACTACAAGGGCGTCTGTCACCTCTATCTCGACGCCGGGACCGACCCCGCCGAGGCCGCGCGCATCGCCGTGAACGCGAAGATGCAGCGACCGGGCGTCTGCAACGCGCTCGAGTGCCTGCTCGTCGACCAGAAGGACGCGGCGCGTCTGCTCCCGCCCGTGGCCGCGGCGCTGCTGGCGGCGGGATGCGAGCTCCGGGGCGACGAGCGCACGCGGGCGCTCGTGCCGGGCGCCGTTCCGGCGAGCCCCGAGGACTACGGGCGCGAGTTCCTCGACACCATCCTGGCGGTGCGCGTCGTCGGCGGGCTGGACGAGGCGATCGAGCACGTCACCACCTACGGCTCCGGCCACACCGAGGCCATCCTCACGCCGAACAGCGAGCACGCCGATCGCTGGCGCCGCGAGGTCGACGCCGCCTGCGTGGTGGTCAACGCCTCGACGCGCTTTCACGACGGCGGCGAGCTCGGTCTGGGCGCCGAGATCGGCATCGCCACCAGCCGGCTCCACTGGCGGGGTCCGATGGGACTCGAGTCCCTCACCACGATGAAGTGGATCATCGACGGTGAGGGGCAGATCCGCCGTTAAAACAGCAATGCCGATTGACGTAAGGGATGTTTCTCGCCGACGATCGCGGTAAGGGAACCTCTTGGCCGCCAACAAACGTCCTCCGCCTCCGAAGGGTCCCGAGCGGCCGATGCTTCGAACCTCCCATGGCGCCCCGCGCGGGAAGGCCGAAGAGGCACCGCGCGCGCGGCCTTCACGCGCAGGCGCTCCGGCAGCTCCTGCCCGCGCCCCGAAGCCCGCCGCCCGCTCCGGCGCCGCGTCGCGGCGCGGCGCCGCGCCTGCCGAGGCGCCCGCGAGCCCGCGCGAGGACGACGGCTCGCGCCTCAAGAAGACCAAGGGCACCATCCCCGGCGCCACCAGCACCGCGAGCGACGAGTCGCGCGCCATCGCCATCATGATCGCCACTGCCGGCATCGAGAAGAAGGCGTCGGGCCTCGAGGTCATCGATGTCGCAGGCCGCGTCGACTACGCCGACTTCCTCGTGCTCATGTCGGGCCGCAGCGACCGCCACGTCACCGCGCTCGCCAGCGCGATCGAGGAGGCGCTCCGCTTGAACAACAAGCGCGCGCTCGCTGTCGAGGGCCTGCCGCACGCGAACTGGGTCCTGATGGACTTCGGCGACGTGGTCGTCCACGTCTTCCAGGACGACGCGCGCTCGGCGTACGACATCGATGCGCTGTGGATGGACGCGCGTCGCGTGCCCGTACCGCTCAGCGATCCCAGCTAGGTCGGATCGGGCTCGCGCTTCTTGGCGACCAGGAACGAGAGACCGACGCTGAGGAAATAGAGGCCGATCAGCGCCGCAGCCACGATGAACTGGCTCGACATCTCGGGGCCAGGCGTGATGAACGCGCCGACGACGAAGGCCGCGATGACCGCGTAGCGGCTGAAGCGCACCAGCTGCATCGGCGTGACGATGCCGGCGAGCGCGAGGAACGAGATGAAGAGCGGCAGCTCGAAGATGAACCCGAACGCGAGGAGCATGCGCGTCGCGAAGTCGAGGTAGCCCTCCATCGTGTTGCGGCTCATCAGGACGAGCCCGCCAGGATCGCCGACCTGCCCGTGGAGCGACAGCGAGAAGGCCCAGAAGGAAGGGAAGAACGCGTAGTAACAGAACGCGATGCCGGCCACGAAGAGCATGGTCGAGAACAGGACGAAGGGGATGATGTACCGCTTCTCCTTCGAGTAGAGGCCAGGGCTGATGAACGCCCAGAGCTGGTAGAAGATCACCGGCGCGGCGAGGATCACGCCGCCGGTGAGCGCGAGCTGCATGTACCCGACGAACGCGTCGATGGGCGCGGTGGTCATGAGCTCGACGGGGACGTTCGGATAGCGGAGCTTCCACGCCGTCTCGAACGGACGCGCCACCCAGTCGAGCAGCTTTTCCTTGAAGGACCAGCACAGGACCGCGCCCGCGATGAGCGTGACGCCGGCCCTGACGACGCGCTTGCGGAGCTCCCCGAGGTGCTCCCAGATCGTCATCTTGATGTCTTCTTCGGGCTCGACGTGCGTGAGCTCCGGCTCCGGATCCGCGGCTAGCTTCGCCATCAGTGGGCCTCGTTCGCGGGCCGCTCGGCGACGGCAGGCGGGTCCATGGTCTCGGCCTCGGACGGATCGCGCGCCGGCTCGGACGCGGGATCCGGGGTCTCCGCCGTCTGGCTCGATGACTCCTGGGACGTCGCGACGGCCATCGCCGCGGCCTCGGCGAGCGCCTTCTCCTCGGCCGCGATCATCTCGGGCGGACGGAGATCCTCACCGAAGACCGGCGGGGGCACCTCCTCGGGCAGCACGCCTTCGGGATCGCCCATCACGTACAGCGGGTCCCGCGCGAGCTTCGACCTGGCGAGGCCGTCGGCGTAGACGATCGCGTTGTCGGGCAGCGCGCCGTACGAGTCGGCGCCGTCGCGCGGGTACTCGCGGTCGCGAACGACGTGAAAGCCGTCGAGATGGGCCTCGCGCGCCGAGATGTCCGCCGGTCGCGAGCCGGTGATGTCCCTGGTCTCGACGGCGCGGGTCACGGCGTCGAGCTCGCCGCGGGCGAGCTTGCGGATCTCGGCGATGGGGTCGGCCAGACCCTCGGTGCGGAGCGCCTCGTCGATGCCGCTCTGGGCGCGCAGATCGGAGGCCATCCGCCGCAGTTTTCCCGAATATTGCCCGAGCTTGCGCAGCATCTTGGGCAGATCTTTGGGACCGATGACCACGAGGGCCACCACGATCACCACGATGAGCTCGGAGAGGCTGAAACCGAACACCGGCAGGAGGGTACCACAACCTGACAGGGCGCCTGGCCTCTGCTACGAGCCCGACCCAGATGAGGATTCCGCTCCAGGGTCTGACGGGCGAGGACCTCTGCGTCGCGCTGCCGGGACTGGCCCTGCAGGACGCGCGGCGCGTGGTCGCGCAGGTCCATCGCGATGAGGATCCAAGGACCCCGAGCTCAGGGATCCGCCGCAGCGCGCGCGAGTCGGTGCTGGCGGCGGGCTGGGTGCCGGCGCTCGAGGTCGTCGCCGAGCGCGCGAGCCTCATCGACCCCTTCGTGAAGTACGCGCTCCGCACCGCCGATGGT
>JAYTBL010000753.1:0-3211 GCA_043736975.1 Polyangiaceae bacterium | reverse complement strand
GCGCGAAGCGCGCCGACAGATCGACGATGCTCCGGCCCAGCCGCGCGATCTGGTTCTTCGGCATCGCGCGGCTCGCCTCCCCCGCCGGGCCGTGCCCGCGCTCGCAGAAGAAGGTGCGGCAGCCGAACGGGCGCGACGCATACACGAGGCACTTGCCCTCGTCCGACAGGAGCGCGCAGCGCCGCTCGTCGACCGTCGGGAGCGAGCGCCGCTTCGGGAGCCCACCGCGCGCGCGCACCGCGCGCTCGAGCTCGGCCTGCTCGATCGCGGTCGGGTATGGCTCGCGGCCGGTGACGCCGAAGCGGCAGCAGTCGGTGCTCGCCTCACACGACCATCCGTCCAGCAGGCGATCCGTCTCCGCATAGACGCTGCGCAGCGCGCTCAGGCTCTGCTGGTCCGCCAGCTCGAAGGAGCTCTGCCGTCGTGGAGTGCGCGACACGGGTGTCCCTTACGCCCGCCGCCGGGCGGATCAAACGCCAAAAACCCGATAGCCTACGAGGGTGGCCACGGCGTCGTCCCGCCCTCGTCTTCGTCCGATCGAGACCATCATCGTTCCCGATCGCCGGCTGGGCCGCGCGCTGATGCTGCGGGACACGCAGGGCGTGGCCGAGCGGCATGCCCTGCTGCCGATGGAGCTCGTGCTGATCGTGGCGCGCTTCACGGGCTCGAACACCTGCGAGGAGATCGCGCGCCAGGTCTCGAGCGAGAGCGGCGCAGAGGTGCCGGTCGCGCTGGTGGTGCAGGTGGCCAGCGACCTGGAGGAGGCGCTGTTCGCGGAGGGCGCGCCTTACAAGCGCGCGCGCGCGCGCATCGAGCAGGTCTTCGCCGACGCCGAGGTGCGCGCGGCCTCGCACGCCGGCGGCGCCTACCACGACGATCCCGCGAAGCTTGCAGAATACATCGAGAAGGACTGCTTCGACATGGCCAGCGGCCAGGCGGGGCCGAGCGGCAAGAGCCGCCTGGTCGGCCTGGTGGCGCCGCACATCGATCCCTGGCGCGGCGCGCGCGGCTACGGCGAGGCCTACGGCGTGCTGGCCAAGCGCCTCCCGCGCGACGCGACGACCTTCGTGCTCTTCGGCACCTCGCACGCGCCGATGCGCCAGCCCTTCGCGCTGTGCCGCAAGGCGTTCGCCACGCCGCTCGGCGCGCTCGAGGCCGACACCACCGCCATCGACGCCATCGCCGCCGCCTGCGCCTTCGATCCCTACGCCGACCAGTTCAACCACAAGCGCGAGCACTCGCTCGAGTTCCAGGTGGTCTTCCTGCGGCACCTGCTGGGCGATCGCCCCGCGAAGATCATCCCGATCCTCGCGGGCCTCGGTCACGAGCAGTCGACGGGCGAGAGCCCGCTACGCTCCCGCAGCGTGGAGCGCTTCCTCGATGCGGTGCGCAAGGTCGTCGACAGCTCCGGCGCGGTGGTGATCGCCGGCGCCGATCTCGCGCACGTCGGCCCGCGCTTCGGCGACGCGAGAGCGTTCGACGAATCGGAGCGCAAGGCGCTCGGCGAGACGGACCGCGAGTCGCTCGATCACGCCGTCCGCGGCGATGCCGAGGGCTTCTGGTCGCACGTGGCCGGCGATCTGGAGACGCGCCGCGTGTGCGGCCTCGCGCCGATCTACTCGCTGCTCCGCACCATCACGCCCGGCGCGCAGGGCCATCTGCGGCACTACGAGCAGAACGTCGATGCGGACGAGGGCTCGATCGTGAGCCACGCCGCGCTCGGCTTCTACGCGTGATAGGAGGCGGCGCCATGATCGCCACGTTCCCTCCCCTGCCCCCGCCGACCTCGTTCGATCGCGACGGCGGCGTGGCCTCGCTCCGTCCGCGCTACGAGGACATCGCGCAGGACGGCCGCCTCCAGCTGCACGCGCTGATGCCCGGGCTGGGCGTCGCGGTGTGGCAGTCGTTGCTCTCGAAGCTGGCGGCGGCAGGCGTTTTCCGCGCGCAGGGCATCCTGCCGATCCTGCGGCGGCTGGTGGCGGTGGGCGAGGATCGTCCCGTGTCGGTGAACGTGCCGATCGGCTACGAGGGCTCGTTCCGCTTCGCGAAGGAGCAGGGCGGCGAGCGCCTCTTCCTGAACATGTGGCTCCAGGCGAAGGCGCCGATCGCCACCACGATCGGCCCAGATCCGCTGGCGGATGCTCTCTGCGAGCCGGCGGGGCGCGTGTTCGCGGAGCACGTCATCACGCGGCCGTTCGCGCCGCCGGGCGAGCGCAAGGTGACGCGCCTCGATGCGCCGGGCGTCCCCCCGGTGCCGGAGGCGGAGCATGCGTTCGAGGCGACCGAGGCGCTGATCGAGGGCCTCGCGCTGGAGGAGGCGGGCGAGGTCCTCTTCGGGCAGCTGCACACGGACTCGAACCAGCACGTCAACTCGCTGGTGTATCCGCGCATGTTCGAGGAGCTCGCGCTGCGCAAGCTGGCGGCCGGCCCGAAGCGCGGCCCGCTGCTCGCGCGCAGCCTCGACATCCGCTGGCGAAAGCCGTTCTTCGCGGGCGAGCGCGCGCGGGTGGTGATGAATCTCGCGGAGGGCGAATCGGGCAGTGTGGTGGTAACGGGCGCGTTCCTGGGCGAGGCGGGCATCACGAAGCCGCACAGTACGCTGCAGCTGCTCCTGCGCTGACGGAGCGCGAGCTGACCGGAGATGCCGCTGCTGCGCTCTGTCAGAGGCGTCGTGAGCGCGATGGCGTCCACCGAGCACGGCCGCGATCTTCATCACGCCGCCTTCCCGAACAGCGGACGCCACACCTCCCCGAGCCCGCGTCGCTGCCGCGCGTGCGTCTCGCTGCGCACGACGCGCGAGGAGAGGAGGAACCCGATCGCCGCGAGCGTGAGGCCCGCGCACACGTCGGCGAGGTAGTGCCAGCGCAGGAACATCGTGGCGAGGATGATCTGCGACGTGAAGAACGCCGCCACCGGCCAGATGTACCGGTACGGACGCTGCGCGCGGTTGCGAAAGCAGAAGAGCGTGAGGAAGGTCGGGCACGCGGTGTGGAGGCTCGGGAAGATGTCGGTGCGGAGGGCGCCGTCGACGGCGCTCACCGTCCGCGAGACGAGCGGCCACCAGAAGCCGCCCGTCAGCGAGTGCTGGAAGTGCGGCGCGAGCTCCGCGTAGGGCCCGCGCCCCGGCACGAGCACGTAGAGGCAGTGACCCACGCACACCACGAACAGCAGCCCGAACGACAGCTCGCTCAGCACGCGCGCGCGCCGCTCG